>JALWMN010000039.1 GCA_027083895.1 Campylobacteraceae bacterium | reverse complement strand
TTAACCCACCACTATCATAAGTAAGCCCTTTACCTACTAAAGAGACTACTGACTTTGGATTTTTAGGTTTATAACTTAAGTGAATTACTCTTGGAGAGTGACTACTTGCTCTAGCAACTGCTAGAAGAGCATTCATATTCTCTTTTTTAATCTCCTCTTCTTTTAAAATTTTTACTTTAAGTCCTTCATTTTTTGCTATATCTTTTGCAACTTTTGCCATCGTTTTTGGATAGAAATCATCTGGTGGAGTATTAACAATATCTCTTGCTAAATTAACAGATGATGCTACCTCAAGCCCTTTACTAATAGCTCGTTTAGCTGCTTCTATATCGACCTTTTTCTCACTATACTCTTCGTTTGAGATATAGATTGCTTTAAAGTCATCACTCTTTTTTGATTTATACTTTTCGAATTTATATGTACCTAAAAGTATCGCTTCTGCTTGGGCTCTAAGAGTTGCTGTACATTTATCGTGGCTTAGGTAGCTAGCCATTTTAACACTTTTATACTTTTTACCAATTAAAGAGCGAAGTGCTGTAGCAATAGCTGGACGAATATCTTTTGCTCTAAGTGAGTTACTTCCTACAAAAAGCTTTCTACTCTCTACTAAAAGGCAAAGTTCATCTTGATCACCACTAAAACCTGCTTCTTTTAAGATCTCTTTATACTCTTTTGTAAATCTATGATCAAAATCCTCTTTTACAACAACTATTAGTTCTAAATCAGCTTTTATATCCTTTAAACTCTTCTCTAGAAACTCTATTTTCATCTTCTATCCTTAATCGAAATTTAATAACTCTTGTGCTTGAACCATATCTTTATCACCACGTCCTGAGACATTTACAATAACCAATTTATCTTTAAGCTCCTCTTGCGGTATCTTTTTTAAATAAGCGACTGCATGGGCACTCTCAAAAGCTGGAATAATCCCCTCTTTTTGACTAAGCCATACAAAAGCTTCAAGTGCCTCTTGATCAGTAATATTATCATATTTTACCACACCTAATTCTTTTAAATATGCATGTTCTGGTCCAATCCCGGGATAGTCTAGCCCTGCACTTATTGAGTGAGCTTCTAAAATTTGCCCATCTTCATCTTGAAGTAGATAACTCATTTGACCATGCAGTACCCCTGGACTCCCTTTTGCTAAAGAGGCACCATGTTTGTTATCAAGCCCAAGTCCTCCTGCTTCTATTCCTATACATTGCGTCTCTTTATCCTCTAAAAAGTGGTTAAAGATACCAATTGCGTTTGATCCGCCACCAATGCAGGCAATTACGAAATCTGGTAGTTTACCTTCTACTTCTAATATGTCACGTCTTGCTTCCCATCCAATAATCGATTGAATATCTCTAATCATCATAGGGTATGGGTGGGGACCTGCTACAGTTCCTATAATATAAAATGTATCTCGAGCATTAGTAACCCAGTGTCTAATTGCATCATTCATCGCATCTTTCAATGTACGACTCCCACTCTTGACAGCGTGCACCTTTGCCCCTAAAAGCTTCATTCTAAATACATTAAGAGCTTGCCGCTTTACATCTTTTTCACCCATAAAAATTTCGCACTCTAAACCAAAAAGAGCTGCAACAGTAGCAGTTGCCACACCATGTTGCCCTGCACCTGTTTCTGCAATTACCCTCTTTTTTCCAAGACGTTTTGCTAAGATTGCTTGTGCAACAGTATGGTTAATTTTATGTGCCCCTGTGTGATTTAAATCCTCTCTTTTTAAGTAGATCTTTGCCCCTAAATCTTTAGAGAGGTTTTTAGCAAAATAGAGTGGACTTGGACGTCCAACATACTTTTTATAGTAGTAATCCACCTCTGCCCAGAAATCTTTATCAAAACGAACCTTTTCGTAATCGTTTTTTAACTCTTCTAAAATTGGCATTAAAGTCTCTGGTACATAGCGACCACCAAAGATACCAAAATGCCCAAGCTCATCTGGATCATATTTACTAGCTTTAGGAATATACATAGATTAAAACTCTCTTTTTTAGAGAGATTATATCTAATTCTCGTTTAAGATATCTACAGTTGTTGGCAGTAGCATAAGTTTAGGAGCCTTTGGCGTATTGTGCTCTATAAGCTGTTTAATCCGTTTTTTTAACTTTATCCTCTTTTTAAGGGATGCTTTATACCTTTTCACATTTCTAATATGGCTTTTATACTCTTTACTAAAGATATGGCTTTTACCATCTTTGGACTTTACAAAATAGAGATACTCTGTTTGTGCAGGATTAAAAGCGGCATCTAATGATGCTTTGGAGATACTAGCAATTGGCTCTGGTGGCAGACCTTTATGTTTATAACTATTAAATGCTGAGTTATTCTTTCTAATCATCTCTGGTGTAACAATTTTATGCGAGTTATGTTTGTAGTTGAGTGTTGCATCCATCTGTAGCTTCATCCCTTTTTTAAGACGATTATAGATAACTGAAGCAATAAGTGGCATCTCTTTATAGTTTTGCGTCTCCTTTTCTATAATAGAGGCAATAATTACCTTCTCTTTAAACTTTTTGCTCTTAAGTGGTGTCGCATACTTTTTTGAGAGTTTCTCAAAGAGGAGAGCACTTACATTGAGCATATGCTCCATTGTACTAACTTCATTAGTTTTAAAAGGAATATGATAGTGTTTAGCAATAATAGATGCTTCTGGAAAGAGGGCATATTTATTGTAGATATTTAGTAGCTTTTGTCTATCTAGGTTTGCCTGTTTTGATATCTGTCTTACAAACTCTTCAATGGTTGATCCACCATACATTATCATTCTACGGGTCTTTTCACGATTACTTTTTAGAGCAGTCTTAATAATCTCTAACTTTTTAGTCTGATGCGGTACGCGAATCCATCCTTTTTTTACATTAAGAAGCTTAAGAATAGCAAGATCGAAACTATTGAGAGGATAGTTTGCATCATAAGGGGGAGATTTTGCATCTTCATAGATATAGAGCAGTTGTGGCGTTTTTAATGGGAAGAGAAAGTAAATAAGAATTGCGATAATAAAAAGGAGTACAATTTTTATCTTTCTCTTCATACGACAACTCCCCTAACTTAAGTTATAAATCTCAGGGTACGTCTGTTTCCATCGCCTATGTATCCAAAGCCACTCATGCGGTGATTGCTCAATTACTTTTTGGGTGATATCAGCCTGTTTTTGGGTATGACTAAGAATATCTCGCTCATCATCTCCACTCTTTTTAATTGTAATTGGCTCATAAAAGGTTGCTTCGTACTTTTCAAACCCAACACGAGTAATAAATGCAGGAATAACAATGGCATCATATTTTAAAGCTAGTATTGCAGCAGAGTGGGTATGTATTGTCTTTTTCCCAAAAAACTCTACCTCTACCCCCTCAAGATTTTGATCTACTAAGAGTCCTAAGAGTCTTTTTGCCTTTACAGTTTTAACCATCTTCATCATTGCACCATATTTGCTAATCATCTCTATATTAAACTGCTCTCTATTCTTTTTTAGTATCTTATCGAGCCATGGCTGCTTAAGTGGTCGCCCTACTCCAACTAAAGGCTGATATTTTGCAGAAATTGCTAAAGGAAGAATCTCCCAATTACTTTGATGTGCTGTAATAAATATTATTGGTTTATTGCTCGATAAAGCATCAAGAAGAATCTTATCATTTTTAAAAGTTACCTTTTCTAAAAGCTTCTCTTTTGAGATATTTTGATTCTCTATAAAGCTACCGAAATTTTGGGCAAGATTGTAAAACATATCTTGTATAATCTGCTCTTTTTGAGTAGATGTTAAACGATCTTCATAAACAAAATCTAAATTGGCTCTTGCTATTGCATGGTAACGTTTATGGTATTTATATAAAAGCGTAGCAATAATTTTTGCAATCGACTCTTTTATGCTTTGAGGCAAAATTTGTGAAACTCTCTTGAGAATCCAAAAGATAAAAGCTGCAAAATACTCTTTTACTTTACTACTTAGGCCACTTTGCATTACACCCATTCTCAATATAGTAATATAATTGTATAGATTTTTTGCATAAATTAGAGTCTCCTTATAATATTAACTTTATCATTTTATCAAATAAGTTTTGATTTTACAATAGAGAGGGTCAATTTGTAAATCAAAGTCTATTTTATTGAGTTGTTTGTGTAAAGAGTATAGCAAAAAGTGGAATAAAATTAGTAAATATGACATGAAATGTTGTGATTTAAAAAAAAATATGTTAATCTTATAAAACAATAAATGTAGAGGAGAGGAGAATATGGTAACAGCATTACAAATCGCATTGCTATTAATATTAATAGCATTAATTGGCATTATTTTAGGGTACCTCTTTGGTCGTTTAGCATGTAAAAAGAGAGAGGATAGTCTCTATTTTGAAAAGAGTGACTATTGCGAAGAGCAGTATACTCAAAATCTACTCAAAGATGATGTTTCAGGGAGTGCAAATAGTGACTTTAACAGTGACTTAACAAGTCGAGTCATTGGTGATTCAAATAAAGAGACTCTAGGAAGTGCAAGCCATGTTGCTAATTCTGGGGCACAATCTCTAGCTGGAAGTAGCAAAATAGCCACTGAGGGGGGTGAAGATATCGCTACTCAAACTCTCAAAAAAGACCAAGATAGACAAGAGAATAGCCTCGCTACAGAAAATGGTAGTAGTGATGCATCCAATCAAGAGAGTCTTGCAAAAGAAAGCGAGGAAGCTCAGACATCAGATAAACAAAATACACTAGAAAGTCAAGATGCTAAAGCAGATAGTGAAAGTGAAAAAACTGTTGAGGGTGAAGCAGCTAAAGAGGATAGCGGAAGTCAAAAGAGTGATTTAGCTGCAGCTTCAAGTAGTCAGGAATCTACCACACCAAGTAGTGATACATCTAATCAAGAGAGTCTTGCAGCAGCAACAAATGAGGAAGCTCAGACATCAGATAAACAAAATACACTAGAGAGTCAAGATACTCAAGCAGATAGTGAAAGTGAAAAAACTACTGAAGATGAAGCAGCTAAAGAGGATAGTGAAAAATCTAAAGATAAAGTTGCAAATGAGAGTAGTGAAAGTACTACTAGTGGTAACAGCAATGAAGCTCAAGAATCTTCAAAAGATCAAAGCAACGTTTCAACTGATGACGTAGGTGTAAAACCACCACTATTAACAGAACCAAAAAATGGCAAAAAAGATAATCTATGTCGCATAAAAGGGATTGGAAATATTATAGAGGGTAAATTGAACGATTTAGGTATATTCCACTTTGAACAGATTGCAGCATGGAGCGAAGAAGAGGTAAAATGGATCGATACCCATTTAGCATTTTCTGGAAGAATTCTACGAGAAGATTGGATTGGTCAAGCAAAACTTTTAGCCAAAGGGGAAGAGACGGAATTCTCAAAACGTGTAGATAAAGGAGAGGTAGCAACGAGTAAAATCAATTAGAGGCCTACTCCTCTCCTCTTACCTACTTCGATAGTAAGAGAATACTTCGCCACTTTCTGTTTTATATACAAACTGTCTATTTGTTATTGATAAGATTTTATCATATGTAGTAGTATATGGCTGCACATAATTACTTTTATAGACTGTCTCATTGAGAATTCCAAATTTAATACTCCAAGTTCCTACTGCATAGAGTTTGCGATTTGTACCCTTAAGATGTGCATAAGTTGCAAAACGGTGATCTTTTGTAAACTTAGTTACAACATGGGTAACTTTACCATTTATTTTTAGATCTTTATGCCATGTGCCAATAAGTTGCCGTTCAATTGTAGCATCACTATTTTTTCTATCACTACAGTTTGTAATAAAAAATAGAGATATCAGTATGAATAGAGTAGACTTTCTTACCATTTCTTCTCATTTCTAATACTATTTTGAGACTTAGAGTTCAAAAGACTCCAATCATGACTAAAATCTAAATGAAATAGTTGAAGAACAACAGATCATAAAATCGAAACTGCTTATATTTTTTACTCAATCAATTTTCTATTTGAACACTCATTTCCTACTGTAATTATAGAAATGAATTATTTTCTATTTTATGATATATTGATGATTATAAACTATTTAACTTAAGAGTAACTTTAGCAGGTACACTAAATTCTATCTTGAAAGAGAAAATGAGAGCATAAATTAGTAAGCAGATTGCTTACTAACTATTTAATGAGTTCAAAAGGATTTGCAATAACTCTTTTTCTATCAACTATATATGGAATAAATGCAGCTTGTCTAGCTCTTTTAATTGCTTCTGAAACCATCTCCTGATGCTTTTTACAATTTCCTGTAAGTCTACGAGGCATAATTTTATATCTCTCACTTAAACTAAACTTAAGTTGGTTTAAATCTTTATAGTCGATAAATTCAACTTTCCCTTGACAGTATCTGCAAAATCTCTTTTTGAATTTTCTTTTTTCAGCCATTGTATAATCTCCTAAAATGGTATTTCATCTTCATCGATATCGATTTCTGGAATCTCTGGCTCTTGTGGTATATTTTGGCTCACACCACTTTGTGTAGGAGTCTGCTGCTGCATTGGAGCAGATTGATTAGCTACTTGCTGCTGTGGAGCTGCTGGTGCACTACTATATCCACTACTATATTGGTTATTTTGTGCATCAGCTTTTGTATCTAACATCTGCATACTCTCCACTGTTACTGAATGGCGGCTTCGTTTTGTACCATCTTGAGCAACCCACTGTTCTAGTATAAGTCTTCCTTCAACTAAAACTTTACTTCCCTTTCTAAGGTACTGGCTGGCAACTTCTGCAGTACGTCCAAAGAATGTAAGATCGATAAACATTGTCTCATCTTTAAGTTCACCACTTGCACTTTTAAATCTTCTATTAGTAGCAATACCAACTTTACCAATAGCACTGCCACTACTAGTATATCGCATCTCTACATCTCTGGTTAAATTGCCAACGAGTATTACCTTATTATACATTCAAATTCCTTTTTATGCCTCTTCTGAAGTACTCTCTTCCTCTTTTTTATCAGAAGAACAAGCAGCAACAAGCTTATCAAAATAAGCCATCTCTTTCTTGTTATAGTATCGAATTGTTAAAAATTTTAAAACATCTTCATTGTAGCGTAATCTTCGTTCAATCTCTGCTATAGCTTTTCCAGGTGATTTATGGTAAATTACAGCATAGTATCCGCGTTGATTACCATCGATTTCATAGGCTAATTTTCGCATACCAATGCTATCTACAGCTGCAATCTCTCCACCAGCATCTGTAACATAGCTTTGTACAACTTCTACCAGTTTTGTAGTCTCTTCTTCTGTAAGTGTTGGTTTTAGAATACAAAGTGTTTCATAACAGTTCATTTTCTTCCTTCTTTTGGCTTTTATCCCGCTCTGCTTACACATTGCGAGAAAGAATTTTTGAAGCAAAATTATATCTAATGTTTCTTAAAGAAACACTAAAGTATTAAAGAATTCGCCTTATTTGGAGCAACACAGCATAAAAAAGTGTCTCTTTTTGACTACTACTCTGTTTGATAACAAG
>JALWMN010000038.1 GCA_027083895.1 Campylobacteraceae bacterium | reverse complement strand
ATATCAAGCAGTAGTGTATGGATCTCTTGATCTTTTTGTGCAATTGCTAACTCTTGGGTACTCATCTTCTTAATTATTTCATTAAAGGATCGAGCCAACTCCCCAAACTCATCACTACTCTCAATTGCAACTCTCTTAGGTACTTGCTTTTTACCAATACTTTTTACCCCCTCTATTAATGCATTCATAGGCTTTGTAAAAACACGTGCAGTTAACATCGCAAAAAGAGTTACTAAAAAGATAATCACTATTGTAGAGATTGCAAACTTTTCACGAAAATAGGTAATTGCACTTTGAGCCTCTTTAAGATTTTGCGAAACTATAATACCCCAGTTAAAAAAGCCTATATTTAAAGGGGCATAGGAGTTAAGAGCCTCCTCTCCTAGATAGTTTTTGCCAAACTCTACTCCTACCTTACCATTAAGAGCCTTTTGGGTAGTCTCATTTTTTACTTCAAGATGCAGTATTGTACTCTTGTAGCGTTTAATAGCCTCTATCTGCTCTTTTGGTGTATTAATCTTCTCTAAAGTCTCAAAAAACTTTTTTGGGTCTGTAATAAGATATCTACTTTCAGATCGCATTTTGTAATCGCTACCTACAATATAGATCTCCCCACTCTCACCTAGCCCTAACTTACTCCAATGATGGTTGGCACTGAGTATCTGATTGATTTTAGCAACTCCAATCTTTACAGCCAAAACTCCTAAAAACTCATCGCCATCATAGAGTGTAATGCCCGCAAAGGCTTCTGGTCTTCCAAAAGAGGGGAGATAACTTTCAAAATCGACCATAACTATAGCATCTTTTGCAACCGAGCGATTTAATTGACTGCTTAGATTTGCAAGATTACTCTTTCTAAATGAGCCAACCTTTAAATCACTTGCAAAATCAATCCCCTTTTTGACGCTATAGACAATCTCGCCACTCTCTGCATCGATAAAGTAGAGATCTTCAAACCCTAAATAGTTTGCAATCTCTCTTAGGCTCTGGTGGTACTTTTTATGCGTTTGGGTGTAGCTGCTATCATCTTTTGCAGCAATAAGCTTATCTCTCTCTTTAGAAAATTGGTTTTTAACTAAGTAGTGGTACTGCAGATAGTTTGCTGCGACACTCTTTGGCAAAATATTCTCTAGCGAAACCCTCTTAGTTGAACCACTCTTTATTTTTGGAAGAATCTGCTTTTTATAATACTCTATTAGCTCCTCTTGCTCTTTTTGTGTAAGAGCATTATACTTTACTAAATTGTAGGAGATTATAAACTCTCTTAGAGCATCTAAAACCATGCGATCACTAGAGAGCATCTTTAAACTACTCTCAATTGAGGCAAAGTACTCTTTAATCTGCTCAGCCTTCATACTATTTAAGAGTTGCAACTTCTCTGTAACAGAACTCTTAATTATCTTTTCACCACTTCGATTTCCAATAAATCCTATTGCCATAATACTTGTAATTGTTACAATGAGCATCAATATAATAAACTTTGAGCGTATACTAAGCCTCTTAAGTACTCTCATAATCCCCTCTCTTATAAAATTCCATGTTTCCTAAAGTACTCTTGTGCTGCTGGATGCAAAGGGGCTCCCAATCCCTTGACAACATCTCTCTTTTTAATATTTTTATAGGCTGGATGCATCTTCTTAAAGAGTTCAAAATTCTCCATAATTGCCTTCACCACTCTATAGACACTCTCATAACTGCTATCTGCAGTAGTAACAAGAGTTGCTTTTACACCAAAACTTGCAACATCTCTATCGATACCCCTATAGCTATTGGCAGGAATTTTACTTATGGTAAAAAATGGATTTTTAATTAAAATATTTTTAACCGCTAAGCAGCTCTTTGGCGATATCTCTATAATATCAATCTCAATACTCTTGGCCAACTCTTCAATCTCTCTGTTTGGATGCCCAATTACACTAAAGTAGCCATCTATAAGCCCCTCTTTGAGTGCAGCAGCACTCTCTTTAGAATTTAGCTCTTTAACCTCTTTGAGTATCTTTTTACTCAATGGTTTTGCAGCAGCAAAGAGCATCTCTACACTATCTCGTGTACCACTCCCCTTTGCACCTATACTGATTACTCTCCTTTTAATATCGTGAATCTTTCTAATCTGTGCATCTTTTCTAACAATAAAGGTAAATAGTTCTGGGTATATAGTCATAACTGTACGCAAACTCTTATAAGCTTTACCATTAAAACTTCCCAAACCATTATATGCTGCAAAGATTGTATCGCTTTGAGCAATTGCAAATTGAAATTCACCCTTTTGCAACCCCTTAATATTATAAACCGACCCCTTTGTTGCTGTAGCATTACACTCTATTTGCTTTTTTGTTTTGTTAATAACTTTACATATATTTTGACCCGTTGGATAGTAGATGCCATTTTGACTACCTGTACCAATTAGAAGCTCCTCGCTAAAGAGCAAATGAGAGAAGAGAAGCAGACCAAAAACTCTACGCATTATAGATCGTTGGACTCTAAGAAGCATGAATGCAGATATAAACCCCTTTCAGAAAACATAAAAAAGACACTAAATAGTATACTAAAAGAGATAAAAAATAAGTAAAAATCCCATAATTTATCTTTGAAACTTTTCTAACTACCCCATAATAAAAGGAGAACCTACTCTTTAAGCCTCTCAATATAAGCAAATTTAAATCCAAATTTAGGTTTTATTTATAAAAGCAATAGCTCATGCTGTACTATTTTTATGGCTACCAGCATTAATTTTAAATCTGTATAAAAAGTGTTTCAAACTTGTTGGTATACATTTTAGTTAAAAATTACTTTAATTGGTAATATACCCTATAGTTAGCATACCCTTGCTGCCCAAATATTTGACTAAATTGTGGAATCTCACTTTTATCAAAAACAGCCCTTATATCTATAAAGCCTTTCGAGTTTGCAGCAACTTTGAGTCTCATGCTTAAAGTATCACCCTCTTTGATATTTCTAGCATACCCTTCTATCAAGAGGTAGTTACTAGGTACTGCTCTTTTTAACTCTTTATTGTAGATCTTTGCCCCTTTTGGATAGAGAGAGACTCTCTTAAATCCTCTCTGCTTTATAACTTTAACTCTTCGCTTTGCATAGATCTTTGGCAAAGAGATCGATACCCAAGCTCTCTTTGCATTTTTGGGTGCATTCACTTTAATATCAATCTCTAAGATTTGCTTGCTCGCTTTTTGAAGCTGCAGTGTTATATTCTCATCTAACTGATGCTTCTCTTGATTGGATAGTTTTGGTATATATTGGCTCTTTAAATACTTTTTTATTCGAATATATGGTACAAGCAACTCTGTAAACCCGCCTGCAAAAGGTTTTATCTCATATAGGTTGTAAACAAAGAGAATTCCATTCGAATCTATTGCGAACTCTTTTGCTAAGGTAAATCTATCTTCAAACCAATCATATTTTGAGAGTGGTTGCCCTTTTGGAATACCAAAGTACTCTCTATAGTAGCTCTCAACCTCCTCTTGAAATCCCTTAAGATTAGCTACAAGATCTTCTAAGACTATCTTCTTCCCACTCAGTGCAAAGTTGAGAAAATTGATACTATAAAGTCCATGTACACCACCTAAGTAGAGATAGCTCTGCTCCTCTAATGTAACACTTCTTGAAAGTACAGAATAGATCGAAAGAGTGCTTCGTTTCTCCCACTCCCCTCCAAAGCTAAAAGATTCCCCATCAAGCTCTTTTTTGAGCTCTTTTTCAAGATCCTCTCTCTTAAAATCCTCAATAAACCTCTTTAGTTTACTTGCAATAAGCTCTTTTGCTTTTATATCTGTAACACGATAGCTATAGGGAAACTCAATTTCACTCAGCAAACAGAGCCTCTCTTGACTCTCTTTTGGCTTAATACAATACCTCTTTTTTAACTTCTTAAAGTGCTGCTCTACCCCACTACCAAAAAGAAGCACCATTACAAGTAAATACATAAGTAACAGTTTCATCACTCCTCCTTTATGATATTATAGCACGATTCGAGGCAAACACTTACTCTGATAGAATTTTATACTCTATTGTGATTCCATCAAATCTAGACTCTCTTTTAAAAACTCTTGCTCTCTTATCGTAGCGTATCTCTATCTTTGTTGGTGAAACTACATAAATTTGCACCTTAGGCCCACCATTACTAGAACTTGGTGCCTTGCCATGATTACTATCTGCAATAAAGATATTTCCAGAACTACTGCCTAGTGATTCATCTCTATCTAGAATCGATAGCTGTGTACTAAAACCTGTAGTTGCACCACAGTCACGCTCAAAAACAACCACCCTCTTACCACTTTTTGCAATTGGTACTTCCTTTCGCAACTCATTATTACACATATCACTAAAAGCTGCCCAAATAAAGAGAAGTATAGTACCAATCAATACTACCACGACCCCTAGGAAAACTTTTAAAAAAGTATGAAATATCCTCCTCCTTTAAGAAAAATCTGACTCTTTATCTATTCAAAACCCCTCTTATTAAGAATCTACCAACCATTCCCCAAAGCACAATGCTTGATGCAATCGCTACGACTCCACCCTCTTCTTCTATATGTACTAGCGACTTTGGGTCTATTTGCGTAGAGCTAAAGAGATAATCTAAACCGAGGCCAAAGAGCATACTCCCAATAATAATGCTTCCAAGATAGATACTTAATGCTCTGCTACCTAGCATCTTTTTTACAACACCTATTGTTACTGTATTTGTCGCTGGTCCTGCAGTTAAGAAGACAAAGGCTGCCCCAGCACTAACACCTGAGAGCATAAGTCCAGCAGCAATAGGTAGCGATGCAGTTGCGCATACATACATTGGCACAGCAATAGCAATAACGATAATATATGAGAGCCACGAATACTCTATTAAAATATCACTTAGGTTTTGCGGTATCGCAACAGTTATGAGTGCTCCAAAAATAAGCCCCCAAAGAAGTGGCTTTGCAATATCGCCCAAAAGTGTAACAAAGGCATATTGCAAGGCTCGACTCAGCGAAAAACTACTTGACTCCTCTTGGCTATCGCAGCAACTTGTTTCGCTAGAACAACAACTACTGCTTTCACTCTCGCAGCAGCTTGCCTCTTCGCTCCCACAGCAACTACTATTAGATGAGCTGCAGCAACTCGATTCATCACTCTCACAACAGCTCTCTTTTTCTTTTGGAGCAAAGCTCACCCCTAGAGATGATACTGGTTTAGCAGGCTTTACTATAGTAAATTGTGCCTTTGATTTCTCCTCTTGGTGGCTATCAAAGATATTTGTTAAAATCCCTGAGACCATCGCAATGACCATAGAGCTAATAATTCTATAGATTGTAAAGATCCACCCAAAAATTCCATAGGTTGCTAAAATTGAGTCTACACCAGTAATAGGGGTCGAAATTAAAAACGAAAGTGTCGCCCCTTTGCTAGCCCCTGACTTCTTTATACTTGTCGCAAGTGGTATAACCCCACACGAGCAAACCGGCAGCGGCACTCCAAAGAGAGTAGATTTTATTACAGAGATAATATTTGCCTTGCCTAAATGTTTAGTAACTATTGAGCTTGGCACTAACTCGTGCAAAATACCAGCCAATAGGAGCCCAAAAAGAATATAGGGTGCCATGGCGTTACTTAAATCGACTAACGCCTTTAAAAACTCTATTATCAGTTCCATCATCTACCTTATTATAATAAAATATAATCTTATAACTTCTACTCTCATAATAGTATTTTGAACTTAAAATACTCTTTGTTACAAAAGAAACTCCCTTTAATTAGAAAGTTTGTAACATCTCCAGCCAATTCCAATTGATTTTTTGCTACTATTTCTCTAAATGGGTTTGAGGAGATATTATGCGAGTACTTATCGTTGGAGTTGGTGGAGTTGGTGGATATATCGCTTCGCAACTAATTAAAAATACAGATGCAGAAGTTACCCTCCTAGCTCGTGGAGAGCACTTAAAAAAGATTCAAAAAGATGGGCTTCATATCTTAGAGGATAATGAAGATTATATAGTTCAACCATTTAAAGCTATAGACAATCCAAAAAACGAAGGTATATTTGATTTCATAATTATAAGTGTCAAAAGTTACGATCTAGAGAGTGTCGTACAAAAACTCTCTAAAAATATTGGCAGCAAGACTACTATACTCCCACTCCTCAATGGTATAGATCACGATTTAACTATTAAAAAATACTACCCAGATGCAAAAATTTTAAAAGGGTGTATCTATATCGTCTCTCATATTGCATCGCCAGGAACTATTGTTAAAAAGGGAGAAGTCTTTAAACTCTGCTGGGGTGATATAGATGCAACAATAGAAGATTTTAGCAATATCGCCGCACTCTTTGATGCTGCAAATTTACGACACAAATTTAGCAACAATATCGATTATGAAATTTGGAAAAAGTATCTCTTTATTGCTGCTATGGCTGCATTAACAAGCTATTATAACAAGAGTATGGATCAAATTGCAAATGAACACACTCAAGAGCTAGAAGCACTGCTTCAAGAGATAGTTACGCTTGCTCAAGCCAAATCGATAAATCTTACAAACAAAGAGATCCAAGCAACAATAAAGCAGGCTCAAAAAGTTACCAAAGGTGCAAAAACATCGATGCAAAGAGATCTAGAGAGGGGAAAGAGAAGTGAAATAGAATCACTCCTAGGGTATATAGTAAAATCTGCTAACAAATTTAACCTCAAAGTACCTATATTAGAGAAGATATACCTCTCTTTAAAAGAGAGTTAATCTCCTCTATGAGTTTTTTACACAAGCTTAGAGCTAACAATCTACTTTACAATACCGCTGCGTTTTGCACTCTCTAAAATCTCATCTAAGTGCAACTCTCGCTCATTTAACTCATCCTCCTTAACCGACTTACACAAACCACAAGCTGTACCTGCATCGGTTGCATCCATAATCTTCTCAACCGTATCAGCACCATTTTTAATAGCCTCCATTATCTCGCCATAGGTAATCCCTAAACATTGACACACTTCAAAACTATCTCTATCATTACTCATATTGATCCTTTTATTACTTATATGAATATTATAGCATAATTGAATCTAATATGCAAAACTGAAGCTGTGTTATTGTTATTATCTCATGCTCCTACATCCATAGTCATTAACAAACTTACCACCAATATTAAAGCTTAGAGCTTAGAGCAAAAAGTTAAAAGTTAAGCTCTGACCCTTTTTTAAGAATGAAAAATTGAATTATTTTTGGGCAAGTGCCCAATTAATAGAGCGAATACTATTTATATCTAAAAGTAATTCTACCCTTATCAAGAGAGTATGGTGTAAGTTCTACTTTTACTTTATCGCCTGGAAGAATCTTAATATAGTGCATTCTCATTTTCCCCGCAATATGACAAAGAACTACATGTCCATTGTCTAACTCTACTTTAAAAGTAGCATTTGGAAGTGCCTCAATTACTTTCCCATCAATCTCAATTACATCATCTTTAGCCATCTACTTCTCCTCTTTTATGGATTAGTTAAAATAACTGCTTTATTATC
>JALWMN010000037.1 GCA_027083895.1 Campylobacteraceae bacterium | reverse complement strand
AAATATCTACACGATAATAAACTTAATGAAGCAAAGAGAGTCTTAGCAGCAACTTTAAATACATTTGTAAATGTAACGGCAATTACACCAATTGGTATCTTAGAGGCTGAGACATTAATTAATGCTGCAAGTAAAATTGCAAAATCTGATAAAAAGCTTGCTCTAGAGCATTTAGCCCAGGCAAAAGAGGCACTCAAACGTGCAAAAGTACTTGGCTATACAAGTAGCTCTGATACAAGCTACAAGATGCTAAACGATGCAATCTCTGCGATTGAAAAAGAGATTAAAGGGAAAAATGAGGCAACAAAACTCTTTGATGAGTTAAAAGAGAAACTAAAAGAGTTTAAAGAGAAAGCTCTTAAAACACTTAAAAAGTAAGGATAAAAAATGGCAGTAGTAGGATTTACAAAACTCGAAGCACTCTTTAGAAAGGCTGCTTCGCTCGATATTCACAAAGGGCATGCAAAAGAGATTACAGATATTGTAGAGAAGAAACTCCACGATCTTCTCTTAGCAGCTGAGAGAAATGCAAACATGAATGGTCGTGATGTTATTTGGGAGAGTGATCTACCAATAACAAAGGGGCTCCAAGAGACAATTATTGCATTTAAACAGCTTGATGAGGAGTTAAGTATCGATGATATCTTAGCCTTTTTAGCATCAGTGCCACCACTAAAATACCCACTTACAACAGAGTTAGAGGCTAAATTGCCTGAGATTACTGGTGCACTCTTAGTAGTACTTGCTAAAGTTATTAAAGCGGTAGATGATGAGGCTCGCACAGTTAGCCACGAAGCTATCGAGAAAGCTTCGCAAATTTTAGATTTAACACTATAATTTTTTGGAGGAGGATTAAAATGCTTAACTATTCAATATTTATAAACAATGAAGATGTAACAAAAAAGTTTGCTAAATATAGCCAGATTTATGGCATTATCTTTATAGCTTTAGGATTACTTGGAATTCTATTTCCAGGTATAATGTCGCTTACATCTGCACTCTTTATTGGGTGGCTTATGCTCTTGGGTGGCTTTATAATAGCTGCCCAAACTTGGCAAGTAAACAAAAAAGATTGGCTTGGGTGGCTCAAAGCTCTCCTCTATATAGTAGTAGGAGCGATGATTATTCTCAATCCACTCTCTGGGATTATTGCCTTAGGGATACTCATTACAGCCTATTTCTTTATAGATAGTATCTTAAACTTTATACTTGCTTTTAATATAAAGCCTGCAAGCAGTTGGTGGATTGTGTTGCTTAATGCAATCTTATCACTAGCAATTGGAATCTACTTCCTCTATGCAATGGCTAACCCTATAAAGACTACACTCCTTGTTGGTATCTTTGTTGGAATTAGCCTCTTTTTTGATGGTGTAATGCTCCTTACACTTGCAAGTGCAAGTAAAAAAGAGAGTTAATATCGCGTTGTAGCTCTGCCTTCAATTAGGCTTTGCTGCAATAGAACCAAACTCATATTCTCATTCTAAAAATAGTAGTAAATGACCCCTCTAAAAAACTATAAATTGAATGAAAGCTTTACAATTTTAACAAAAATTTATCTTAGCTGTAAGACTAAAAAAAGTACTCAACCACAAAGGGGGTTCTTACGTTTACTCTTTTA
>JALWMN010000036.1 GCA_027083895.1 Campylobacteraceae bacterium | reverse complement strand
CTACTACAATATCGCTTTAGGCATATTTATCTTCTCGATTGGGCTCTTTAAAAAAGTGGTCATTGCAGATACCTTTGCACAGTGGGCTAACTATGGCTTTGATACTGCACATAAACTCAGTATGCTAGTGGGGTGGATAAGTTCACTCTCGTATACATTCCAACTCTACTTTGACTTTAGTGGCTATACCGATATGGCAATTGGTACTGCACTGCTTTTTAACATAAAGCTGCCAATAAACTTTAACTCTCCATACAAAGCGTTAAATATTCAAGATTTCTGGAGACGCTGGCACATTACACTCTCTCGCTTTCTTAAAGAGTATCTCTATATTCCCCTTGGTGGTAACCGTAAAGGAAAAGTAAGAACATATCTTAATCTCTTTATTACATTCTTTCTAGGTGGTATTTGGCATGGTGCTGGCTGGACATTTGTACTTTGGGGTGCCCTGCATGGAGGTGCACTTGTAATCCACAGAATCTGGGGGGAGCTCAATTTAAAAATGCCAAAACTACTTGCGTGGTTTATTACTTTTAACTTCATCAATATCGCTTGGGTCTTCTTTCGAGCAAAAGATTTCGATGATGCCCTTAAAGTTCTTAAAGCTATGTTTTTTGGCGAACACCACATTTGGAGCAATCTTCAAAAACTTTATGACCACAACAATCCACTAGCACAATGGATCAATGTAAATAGTAGCTCATTCCATTACCATTTTAATATTTTATCTATAACATTAATAGTAATCGCTTTTGCAATAACTCTTTTTGCTCCAAACTCAAACGAACTCTCTTATCGATTTAATAAAAACAAACGAGTACCTTTGCAATATTTTCTTCTATCGGTTATCTGTTTTGGAACCTCTCTAGCAATTATGAGTATCTCTAGTGGTTCAGAGTTTCTCTATTTTAACTTTTAGGAGCAGAAAATGAGTAAGAAAAAGTATATTTTAGCAACACTACTAACAAGCCTGCTCTTCTTAGCAATACTGCCACTAATAAACTACACAAACGATCAATGGCGAGTACTGCATAAAGATTACGCTTTTGCCTATGAGGATTTTCCGCCTACCCATAAAAGTATCGCTATCAACATGAACTATTTAAAAACTACTTACATTCTAGACAATCCATATAAATACGATACACTACTTTTTGGCTCCTCACGAAATGCAGCATTTGTCGAAACTGATATTTCTTCAAAAGCATATAATGCTTGGGCAAGTTTTGCAACAATTAACCACAATCTTCATACACTTAAAGTACTATTAAAACACGCTATATTACCAAAAGAGATATGGATAGGAATCAATGATTTTGACATATGGAAAAATCCTAAAGATTTTGAAAATGACTATGCTAGAAGAAGTTATCAAGAAGATCTAAAAGAAAAATTCAACTTCTATAAACTCTATCTCTTCAAAAAGATAGATAATAACGATATAAAAATATTTAAAGGTAAATACCGACTAACTCTAAGCAATAGGATATATCGAGAAAATCTCGATAAAGAGCATAAACCCACACTTATTAAAAAAGAGAACTCTCTAATTGCAATGGGTGAAAAATGGAAAAAAAAGCTAAACTCTACTGCTGCTGCACTTTTAGGATACATTGATAAACCCAATAG
>JALWMN010000035.1 GCA_027083895.1 Campylobacteraceae bacterium | reverse complement strand
AAGAGAGCCAAATCTACTACTTTAAGAGTATAGAGTACTCTCTACTAAAGCTAATTTCACACCGTAAAAGTACACTCTTTACAATGCTTCCAAACAATTGGCAAAAGAGCTTTGAGACAATCTTAAACAGTGATTACCAAATCTTTATAACCAACAATCAAGAAGATGCTCAAAAACTCTCGCCACAATTTTTAGAGTTAAGTAAGAAAGCAGATGGTTACATCGTTAATGATACACTTTTAAAATCTACTTTCAAAATTGACAAATTTATCTATCAGAATATGGATCTTACTCCACTCTTTTTTAATGATCTTTTACGCGTTGTTGAGTTTTGTAAAGCCAACGAGATAGATTACGATATCTATAGAATCCGTTACACAAAAGAGTTCCTCCCCTACTATGTAGAAGATGACTTAACTCCAGTTACTCGTGGAAGTAGTGAGAAGGTACTTATTTTTACACAAGATACTGCAACAATCGATAGAGCAATAGAGTATCTGCGTCACCAAAGTAAGTGGATTAAGAGTATTGTACTTACTCCACCAAAAACAAAGCTAGAGAATATTGCAAGACCTATATGGTATGACAACTTAGAGTATGCAAAAGAGATACTTAAAAACGAGTTTTATAACTATGCTTTTTGTTACAATTTAGACCCAAAAGATATTCTTAATAGAGATGGTAACCAAGAGAGTACACTCTTTTAAATTTAACCCAAAATTTGTAATAGAGATTAACAATCTTTAGCAAATGATATGCTCTAGAGCATTTACGAAAATCCATCAATTAATCTACTGGTTAACCTCGTGACCAAAGAGAACTAACACTAGCATATTTTTATGCAAACATCCATAACCCAAAGCATTTGTCAAATATAAAATTTTGCTTTAAGTTATCTATTTCTACTATTCTCAAGGAGTACCTCTCTTGTTGGATATGCTAACTCCAGCTCCGACTCATCAATAATTTTTATAATTTTTTTGAGAACATCTTGCTTGACCCTAAGCCACTCTTCCCAATTGACAGAGATTGAGAAGGCATAAACGAGTATATTCATAGAGTACTCTCCAATCTCATCTAGATAGACTAAGAGTGTTCTTCTAACCCCATATTTATCTTCTATATTAAAAAGCCCATCATCAAATGTTTTTTTCATCTTAATGAGATAACGAATTTTATTGAGATTTACTATATCTGGATGGGAATGAAGCATCTCATAAATCTCATAAATTACTCGATCGATCTCTTGTGTATTTGTAGTATACTTAATTGGTATATGAAACTTAATTCGTCTGCCAATCACCCTTTTGCTCCAATTTTTTATATAATCATTTGCGATTTTAGAGTTAGGTATTGTTACCATTGCATTATCAAAAGTTCTAATTTTTGTAGAGGTTAATCCAAGTTCAGTTACAAACCCCTCTATATCTCTTGTTTCTATCCAGTCACCTTGGCGAAAGGCATCTTCGCTAATTAAGCGAATTGAATCGAAAAAGTTAATGAGTGTATCTTTTGCACTAAATCCAATAATCACCCCACCAATTCCTAAAGAGGTAATAAGAGCTGTAATATCAACACCAAACTTCGTAAGTATTGCAATTATAGCTATAAGTAATATTGCAATTTTAGTAATATTTAATAG
>JALWMN010000034.1 GCA_027083895.1 Campylobacteraceae bacterium | reverse complement strand
TTTAGGTGCAATAATAGTAAAATCTAATGCAGTCAGTTTTTTGAGTTTCCCATGGAACTCCAACTTTCCATCAATTTTGTCATTCACTTTAAACTTATACAATTTAGCTAGAGAACGTTGCAGGCTCTTAAGAGAAGAAGTTTGAATGTTGATATCAATATTATCAACACTTCCACTCGCATTGGCCATTACTTTGTCGAACTTAAGTATTAATTTTCTAAAGTACTCTTGTTTAATATTATATAATATATTAAAATCTAGTAGTTGGTTCTTTAAAGAGAAGTTTAAACTATCATTTTTAAAATCTAATTGTGTCTTAAACTCTTTAATATTCACTTTATTTAATTGTGGATATTTTTTAAAAAGTAGAGAATTAGAAGCTACCAATAACTTTCCATCTGTCGAAAAAATATTTTTATCATACTTCCAATCCTGTAAAAGTGTACCAATATTTGTAACAGCCTTTAAGCTCCCTTTTAATGGCATAGGTTTAGAAAAATCTATCGGAAACTCAATATTTAAGCTATTTACCAATAGGTCTCTATAGCTTTTTGGCAAATTCACAAACTCTTTTAGAAGAAGTGTTTGACGATTATTAACTACAATAGAGGCCTTCTTGTAGTTTTTTATTGAAATCTTCCCTTTTAGATAAGAGCTTACAATATCTATAGTCAACTGATTTGCATCTCCTTTATACTTTGCCTCTATATTTTGAAAAAGAGTAGAATATGGCCTTGTAACTATAGTTATATTCGGGGATTTTATACTCCCAAAATATGTTAGCCTATCATTTTTATAGATCAAAGTATTCTTTACTTTTGATTGTTTTAAATATGGATTTGCTATATCTGCAACAATACTCCACAATAAACTATTTTTGTTGTAATCATACTGGATTCTATTTTGTGAATCTAAAATCGATATACCATCTACTGTTTGCAATATATCTTTCCCTTTAAGGGTCGCATTAATATCAAAATCGTTTAAACCAAATCGGCTTTTTACATAGATAGTTTCAATGTTTTTTGCCTTAAGTGGCAAAGAGTATCGATCTAAAAGTACTTGATTAGGTTTACAAAAACCTTTTGCGTAAAAATTATTTTCTTTAAGTACCCCTTCAAGTTTTGCTCTTCCCCAATTCGAATTTGTATCTATAGTTAAATTACCATCCAAAACTTTGCTGCTATTAAGATCGATTTTAAGTGCATTAGCATTTACAGTCCCCTCTTTTATCCTGTAGGGATCAAATGAAAGATTCTCTAATTTACCTTTTACCTTTTTAATAATTAAATTATTAGGAATTGGTAAAACAATTTTCTCCTCAGCACTACTATTACTATCACTTCTAAAAGATGCAATATAATCAATCAGTTTATCTGTATTTGGCACTGAAAAATCGATACTATCTATAGCAAACGCTCTTTTTATCTCTCCATTAGTTCTTGCATAGAGCAATGAAGAGTCTATAATTAAAGAGAAATCTTTAAGTGATTCTATCTTCTTATGGGATAAATTAAATAGCAAGCTCTCTAATGTTAGCTTAACACTCTTTATCTTCTCTTTTTTATAAACACCTGATTCTATTACAAAGAGCCCTTTTTTAACTTTTATCTTATCAATTGGAACAATCTTTACACTAGATTTGT
>JALWMN010000033.1 GCA_027083895.1 Campylobacteraceae bacterium | reverse complement strand
TAAAAGGTACCCCACACTCTTTGCAAAGCCACTTAATCTTACCATTATTCCCATATGCGTAGCGTTTTGAATCGAGCACTGTATTCTTCCCTGTAATCTGCCCCACCTTTGGATTGCTCTTAAAAGTCTCTACAATCTCTTCTACCCACTCTTGTGAACCAATAAGATCAAAGTAAAGAAGCTTTCTCCAAACATGACCTAGTGGACTATCACCAGTCTTTTTTGTATGGAGCTTACAGATATAGCTATAACTCTCTAAGCCTATATGAGAGAGAATCTGCAAAAATGGTAATACATCACGGCCCCTATTCTCAACCATATAGATATGGGTGTTTGGCATATCCTCAAAAATCTCTTTAAGATCCTCTAATTTTATATGGGGTGGAACCGAAATATAAAGATCAAAAGAGAGTGAAAGATCTTTTAGATAGCTATAGATCTCTCTCCATAGATCCAAATAGAAGAGGTGAACAATAATTGCAACCTCACCGACTGCATCAAGAGACTTTGGCCTCTCCTTTACAATATGACCACCTCTATAGATTAACTCTTTAAATCGATACTTCACGCAAAAAACCTTTTACCCCAAGTTTTGCATTAGATGTGTTCATGCTTGGTAGCAGGGGTGTTGAAGAAAACGTAAGTACACCCAAAGGGTACATTGCGGCTTTTCTTCAATGCCCTTGCTACCAATGACTGCTACAGATGATCTATCTGCTAATACAAATTTTGGGTTTACTTTATTGGTAATATTATACACTAAGTGTTGTTAGTTTAAAGGGTAGCAAAATAGAGGGGCGACTACTTACAAGAAGAACACTCCTCTAATACAAATGAGTTACACCGTTGCGAAAGCTCTTGTGGGTAGTTAAGTTTCTGTGCAATTTCACTTGCTCTTTGTGCAATAGCATCTTCGGCCAAATCACTTAATGGCTTTATCGCAAATAAAGTAGCCATTTGCTCACCCTCACCCATATTCTTTAGGATTTCTTTTACCATATCGACTACCGATGAGACCTTTACAATCTCGCATCTAGCATAGTTAGGCATAGGAAAAGCAACCTCTGCTACCCTTCTAGTAGGATCGCTACCTGGAATCTGCTGGATACCATAGAGCGGTTGTGCACCCACTTTAGCCTCTTTAAATTGGGGAAAGAAGTGTGCTAAATACTCTATTGCTCGCTCTGTTCTCTTGCTATACTTCTCTTTGCTCCAACCATGCTCAACAATCTCTAATAGCTCTTTGCTTAACTGCGGATAGGAGCCATCTGTACCACTCTTAACTAGACACTCTTTACAAAGTGTTATATCTTGTGTCATTGCATGAAGTTGTACATAGCCACTGCAGTATGGAGTAAATTGCCCCATCCCCTTTGGTGTGCCACGCTCGCCATGAAAAATTACCTCAGGCCACTGCCCCTCTTGCGACTCCCACCATGCAAGATATGCAGCCTTAAACTCTAAAAGCCGCTCCTCTTTGATACCTAAATATTGATCGATAACTCCAGTACGAAACCCGGCTGCATTAATTAAATAGTCAAATCTCTCCTCACCCTCTTTGCTTTGGAGAATGAAGGCTTGCTCGCTCTTTTGAACACCAATAACCTCACACTCTCTGCGTATTTTCACATTTGGCATCTGCTCTA
>JALWMN010000032.1 GCA_027083895.1 Campylobacteraceae bacterium | reverse complement strand
TATAGCACTATTCTAAAAAAGGATTTAAAGGATATATATGTCTAAAAAGCTACTCTTTGCCACGCTTTTATCAACTTCGCTGCTTTTGGCTGCTAGCGGCAATACACCTCAAGATAAATTGGAAAAAACACCATCCTATAATCAAAATAGAATTAATCATCAAGCAACTATCTTACAACAGCAAGATAGTGCAAAAAAGCAGCCTAAAGTAGATCCAGCAGCAGGCACAAAAAAGCTCACTATTAAAGAGGCCGCCCTTAAAGCGATTAATAGTGTCCGCACACGTCCTCAAATCTGCTCAAAAGGTGCTAAACCATTAACATGGAGCAAGCATCTATACAATATGGCAAAAGAACACTCTATCGATATGGCCGTAACAGGGCTATTGCAACATAATGGCTCTGGGACCAAAACTGATGTAACAGCAAAGCGTCTCAAGCTTAATCGTGGTTCATACTTCTATGAGCGGGTCAACCAAAAGGTTAATTCAAAAAATCTCTATAGTGGTGAACTTATAATTCGCACCAGTCTTCATACCCTAGCCTCTCCTAAAACACTAATTGACTACTGGATCAAACAGCCAAAAGATTGCCAACTTATTATGAATCCAAACTTTACAAGCTTTGCTATGGCAAAAGTTGTTAGCCATAAAGATAATCGTGCCTACTGGACACTTCTGCTTGCTGGTAAGCGAAAGTAGTCTACTCTTTTGGAGCAAATAACTTTTGTTTGCTCCCTTTGAATCTACCCTTTCCTTTTATCTCTATTAGAAGCTTTTTTACAATTGCATCTATACTCTTTGCATAGGCAAAACAGCGGTCACTCTTACAGGCGAGTATTGTTCCATCTTTGCTCTCTTTAAATATCATATATGGATATCTTATTCTCTTTTGTACTACTCTTTTAATCTTTGGCAGAAGCTCCTTTTTTGCTTTAATTACTATATATTCTCGCCTCTGTGCTATAGCAAAATCAATCGCAGTTGCATTAGCGGGTGGATAGAGAGCAATCTCATTTTTTATCTGCTTATAAAACTTTTTTGCCTCTTGAGTAAAATTTAAATTTGCACTTAATACTCCTAATCTTAAAAAGTTATCCCCCATTATTGCTAAAGCACTTCTATAGGCACTATCTGCAACATTAGCCTTCGATTGAAAGTCTCCTTGGCTATTGTACCAAATGCCACCCTTTTTAAATTTTTTTATTGCACTCTTTGTAAGTTTTTGAGCAAGTGTAAGATAGTACTCCTTTTGCGTATACTCATAGCTATCTAAAAGTACTGCTATATAGAGTGCATAATCTTCAAAAAGTGCCTCTATCTTTGGTTCTTTTCCAGGTAAGATCTGATGATAGAGTACACCATTTTTATAGAGTTTTTGCTTGATAGTATCTACAATCTCTACTGCCTCTTTACCTTTTCCAGCCTCAAAGAGCCCATCCGCTAGCAATCCATTCCACGCAGTAAGCATCTTTTTATCGATAAATGGATATTTGCGCTTACCTCTAAGAGTTTTGAGTACAGCCTTTGCCTTTTGCAACTCTTTTGAAGCTACTTTTATGCTTCTTACTCTTATTGGATTGCTGCGACCATTGTGAAAATTCCCCTCCCAGCTTATTCCAAAATGCTCTAAAATCCTTTCTGGATCTTTTAGCTTAGCTGCCTTTAGTGCATTGAGTGCTTCGGCATAAGTAAAGGTGTAATAGTATCCCTCCTCTTTTTCTCCACTTGGAGTTTGGCTATCTGCATCGCTTGCCCCATAGTAGAGTCCACCATTGCGATAATACTTTCTTAAAAATGCTACTGTCTCATCTATCACCTCTTTATAGATCTTTTTATGCGTAATTCTATAGGCTTTAGCATATGCTTTTAGGAGCTCTGCATTGGTATAGAGCATCTTCTCAAAGTGTGGAATTGTCCACGTTGCATCGGTACTATAACGAAAAAATCCTCCCTCTATCTGATCATATATTCCCCCATTTGCCATATGATCAAGCATCAACTCTGCCATTTTAAGTGCTCTTTTATCTCCATTGACCAAATAGATATTCAAAAGGGTATTGATTGTCGAAGCCTGTGGAAATTTAGGTGCCTTTCCTATACCTCCATTTTTATAATCGAATCGCTTTGAGAGTGATTGCACAAATACTTTTGCTAACTTCGATTCATTTATGTTTACTGCAGGAAATCTTGCTCTATTGATCTCTTTTAACGCCCGCTCTACACTTTTTGCTATATCTGCAATCTTTTGGGGTTCCTTTTTGTTAAGATTTACAATCTTTTTTAAAATATTCCAAAGTCCAGCAGATCCATAGCGAGGCTCTAGTGGAATATAGGTGCCTGCAAAAAAAGGCTTTTTATCTGCAGTCATAATAATTGTTAGTGGCCAACCACCCCCTCTACCATTTATTACCTCATAGACCTTTTGATAGTAGCTATCGATATGTGGCATCTCCTCTCGATCAACTTTAATTGGCACAAAGTATCTATTTAAAAATGCTGCTAACTTTTTATTCTCAAAAGACTCATGCTCCATCACATGACACCAGTGGCAAGTGCTATAGCCTATTGAGAGAAAGATAAGTTTATGCTCCTTTTTAGCCTTTTTAAATGCAGCCTTAGACCATGGCATCCAATCGACTGGGTTATCTGCATGCTGTTGCAGATAGGGTGACTCTTGAAACTTTAGTGCATTTGCCTCAAGACTAACAAAGAGTAAGATAAGTACTATAAAAATCTTTTTCACTACACACTTCCTTTTTTTACCTAGTATACCATAGCACTGTGTAGTATTGCTGTATTTTCACAATATTTTAATAATTACCCTATCCCTTACTATTCAAAAGTATAAAAAAAGAAATTTGGCTACATTATGGGCGATTATGAGTATTTGAGTGAAATGAATACTTTTTGAAGATATATTTATTGATATTATTTATTATTCTTATAAAAAATAGTGTATGATGCATACTGTTTACCCTAAAAGCTTCAATTACCAAATAGGGTTAGAGTGCGTAAGATTGTGCTAGTTTTTTATAAGCTGTATTAAATATACAGCATCAAAAAACTAGTACAAGGTTGCATGCTTTCCCTATTCAAAGACTCTTTTGAAGATTGCGTCTACATTTTTAGTATAGTACTCATAATCAAAACATGCCCGAATCTGCTCTTCGCTTAGTTTCTCTCGAAGCTCTTTATCTTCAAGGAGATACTGTAAAAAGAGGCTCTCTCCTTTTTCATTGAGTGGTGCTTTGCCTTTTTGGATCTCCTCCCACACCTTCATTGCATTACGCTGAACAATTTTATATGCATCTTCACGACTAACGCCAGCTTTTGGTAGCTCAAGTAGTACTCTTTGGGAAAAGACCAATCCACCAGTGAGATTGAGATTTTTCATCATATTCTCTGGCATTACGGTTAATTTAGAGATTACGCCATTCATTCTATGAAGCATAAAGTCGCTTGTAATAAAAGCATCTGGTAGCCAAAATCTCTCGGTTGATGAGTGGCTAATATCTCTCTCATGCCATAGGGCAACATTCTCCATTGCTGGTATTACATAAGCCCTAATAATTCGTGCAAGGCCTGTAATATTCTCTGTTAAAATTGGGTTTCTCTTATGTGGCATTGCGGAGCTTCCCTTTTGCCCTTTTGCAAAAAACTCCTCGGCCTCATAAACCTCTGTTCTTTGAAGATGTCTAATCTGCACGGCAAACTTCTCAATCGAAGATG
The DNA here is from genome assembly GCA_027083895.1 of Campylobacteraceae bacterium. Lineage (GTDB taxonomy): Bacteria > Campylobacterota > Campylobacteria > Campylobacterales > Sulfurovaceae > JAADEQ01. The sequence goes on along the minus strand of JALWMN010000032.1, from coordinate 3,934 downwards.
CCAAAAGTGCTAAGGCAGAAGCAAGTCTAGCATATCTATCTCTATGGACTACTTGGTTAGAGACTGGCTCAGGTTTGAGGCCAAGCTCTTTCATTGCTAACTCTTCGAGCTCTAGTGGTGCATGTGCAAAGTTCCCCATTGCACCACTAATTTGTCCAACTGAGATTACCTCTAAAGTCTCTTCGAGGTTTTTAAGGTGGCGTTTGAGTTCATCATACCAGACTGCAAGTGTTAATCCGAAGGTAATTGGTTCCCCGTGAATCCCATGGCTTCTTCCAACCATAAGGGTATATTTATGCTCAAAGGCTCTCTTTTTTATTGACTCCATAAGCATCTTTACATCTTCGATAATAATTTTAAGCGAGTCTCGCATCTGCAGTGCCACTCCAGTATCAACTGCATCTGAACTTGTCATGCCATAATGAAACCATCTACTCTCTTCACCTAAAGACTCCGCTACACTAGTTGTGAATGCAATAAGATCATGCTTTGTTTCTGCCTCAATCTCCTCTATTCTCTCAACAGAAAATTTTGCATTTTTAACGATCTTTTCACAATCCTCATCTGGTATCAATCCCAATTTATTCCACGCCTTAACTGCTGCTTTTTCGACCTCTAACCAAGCTGCATACCGTGCCTCTTGTGTCCAGAGTTTTGCCATCTCTTCTCGTGCATATCGCTCTACCATAACTACTTTTCCTTTAGATATTTTGGGTAGTATTTTACTATAAATTCTATTAAGGTTGAAGGGAGTAGGTTGAAGGAAGAAGAGTGATAGCTAAGTACCTACCCAAAATTATCTTCATTTGGAATCGATAACTTTAGTCCCGAATTCAGCTACTTATTTTTAACTACTCTTCCTCTTTTTCTGCAAGCTACTTCCTTCTTTTTACCCTAATTTAAAGGATAATCATGCCATTTGCTTTTGATTCGTTTATTGTAGAGAAAGAGAAACCGGCCTTTGCAGTAGTAATGCGTCGCTACTCTATCTCTATGGGTGAAGCACAAAAGATTATTGATCGCGGTCGAATGCTCTGTAATGGTACTACTGTTACCCAAAAGAACCAAAAGGTTGCTGGCTCTATAAAAGTATTACGATTTTTTCCAAAGAGTCGCGATCTTCCACCACTCTTTATTAGACCACACTTTATGGTTTTTGAGAAACCAAGTGGAGTTTTAGTACACCCCAATAAGGTGCTTACCCCCTACTCTATGCTCGATGAGATACGCCATTATGGCGGTGAGAATGCCAATAGTGTACATCGTATTGATATGGAGACTTCTGGACTTCTATTAGCAAGCAAAAATAGAGAAACTGAGATACTTCTAAAAGGTATGTTTGAGCAAAAGAGGATAAAAAAGAGTTACTTGGCATGGGTGCATGGTAACACTAAAGAGCACTTTTTTGTTGATGCTCCTATAAAGGTTCGTACAGACTACTCTACTTCAAAACACAAAGTTGCAATCGATAGCAGCGGCAAAAGTGCCAAAACTGAGTTTACTAAACTTCTTTACAATAGAGCTAAGGATGCTACTTTACTCCATGTAAACCCTTTATCTGGAAGAACTCACCAGATACGTATCCATCTGTTTCATGTGAAACATCCTATCATTGGTGATCCACTCTATGGAACACCATTTGAAATAGCTGAAGCATATCTAGAGGAGCGGTTAAGCCAAGAGGATCGGATCAAATATACAGGAGCAAAACGTCTAATGCTTCATGCTGATACGCTTGAATTTAAGAGCGATTGCTACTATTACATAAAAAGTCAAATCGATTTTAGAAAAGAGATTGATAAGATTGAACGCGTAAAATTTTCATGTTTCACATGAAACACTACTTTCTAATCTCTCTAATTATTCCCCAAAGACCAACAATTACTACTATTATAATAAAACCATAAAGTACTTTATCTAACAGTGTCATTAGCTTCTCCTAGTAACTTTTGTTCTCTAAGTTGCCCACATGCAGCAGAGATATCTAATCCTTTTGACTCTCTGATTGTACATATTATACCCTTTGAGAGAAGGTACTCTTGAAATTTTTTTACTTTTTGTGTCTCAGGACGTTGGAAAGGGGAGCCTGGATAGGGATTAAAGTAGATTAAATTGACCTTCGATTTAATACCGTTAAGTAGCTTAACTAATTTCTTTGCACTTTCAATATCATCATTTATATCTTTTATCATTAGATACTCAAACATAACTTTTTTTCTTAAATTTACAGGAAAGCGGCGGACAGCATCCATTATCGATGCTATATTATAGGCTCTATTTATTGGCATAAGCTTCTCTCTCAAATGATCATCAACTGCATGGAGTGATATTGCAAGATTTATACCCAAATCCATCTTCGCTAATTTATCTATTTTGCTACTGAGTCCAGAAGTGGAGACTGTCTGTCTATGGGGTGAGATTGAGAGACCATTTGGATCTTTAAAGATATTAATAGCCTTTGCTAAATTTTGGAGATTATCAAGTGGTTCACCCATTCCCATATAGACAATATTAACTCTCCTGTTAGATTCTATTCCATTATCGTTATATACATGCAATATCTGTTCAACTATTTCACTTGCTTCTAAATCACGTACAAATCCACCCTTTGCGGTTAAACAGAATGCACAACCAACTTTACAACCTACTTGGCTTGAGAGACAAACCGTATATTTTGGTAGATGCTTAATTGTACCATCTTCATTATATTGCGTATCTCTCATGCGTAGGAGTACAGTCTCAACAGTATGGCCATCATGGAGTTTAAAAAGATACTTTATTGAACCATCACTACTAACCTCTTTTTTTACTATTGACGAGTTATAGATGGAGTAATTTAAATCAAGATCATTGCGCAATTTTTTTGGAATATTTTGCATCTCTTCAAAAGAGTCGACTCTTTTATTATAGATCCAATTAAAGATCTGTTTTGCTCTAAACTTAGGTGTAAGTAGTGTCTCTAATTCCTCTAATGTATAGTTTAAAATTGATGGCTTCATACTATCCCTTTTTTTCTAATATATGCATCAAGTAATTCCATTGCTTTAGGATGATTTTTTTTAAACTCTTCATGAGCCATCTCATAGCAAAAATTAGTAACAACAAAGATACCTGCTACGGGAATATTGAACTCCTGTGCAACTTTAAGGACTGAAAAAAACTCCATATTTTCTAAGTCGATCTTTAATGAAAGATATCTCTTAGAAATAGCCTTAGATGCAGTGATATAGTTAGAAGAGTTTACAATTGTTTCTCGTGAAACATTCCCACTTGAACTTACAACATTATCGATTGGAGTATAAGCAGTTTTATTCAAAAATGAGTGTTCAATATTTGAGGCTACCCTACTCTCAACGATCTCAAATAGCTCTTTGTTTCCATAGCTACCAGCAGTACCAACAAAAATAAGATATTCAGGTGGATTCATTAAAACTAAACGGGTTAAATTTATGGCACTCTCGACCAATCCAATACCAATTGGGTTTGCAAAAGAGAATTGCTCAATATTTCCTGCACAGACTATCATAAGAATCCTAAAGTCTTACTGGAATATTTTGATCTTTTAGGTAGTGCTTTAGATCTAAAATTTCTATCTCTCTAAAATGGAAAATAGAGGCAGCTAAAGCTGCATCAGCACCACCTTTTATAAATGCATCTTTTATATGCTCCATAGTACCTGCACCTCCACTTGCAATTAAAGGGATTGGAACCTCTTTGGAAATTAAAGAGTTTAACTCATTATCATACCCAGCCTTTGTTCCATCAGCATCCATACTTGTAACGAGCAGTTCCCCTGCTCCTCTATTGTACGCCTCTTTAGCCCACTCGATAGCATCGATACCTGTATCGTTGCGGCCACCATGTGTAAAAATGTGCCAAGAGCCATCACTAACTCTTTTGGCATCAATTGCAACCACTATACATTGACTCCCAA
>JALWMN010000031.1 GCA_027083895.1 Campylobacteraceae bacterium | reverse complement strand
ACTCTCCCAAAGATAAATCTGAATCATTTTTATATGGTCAACTCAAAAGATTTAATATAACTGTAATTTAAGAGGATTGTGAACTTAAGTGCAATCCAGTAACACCAGCAATAATAAAGAGGATGCTGACAACTTTTAATAGTGTCAACTCCTCTTTAAAGAGAAAGAGTCCAATAATAGTAATAAGCGAAGTCCCAACCCCTGCCCAGATCGCATAGGCTATACTCATCTCAATCTTTTTTAGAGCCATTGTTAATGCTGCAATCGAGAGGAGATAAAAGATAACCATTGCAAGAGATGGGGTAATTTTGCTAAAACCATTAGAGAGCTTCATCGACGTTGTACCTAAAACCTCAAACAGTATCGCCAAAGCCAAATAGAACCAATACATACTCCCTCTCCTTATACTAAAGTATCAATTATTTTAGAAACTCCAATACGTATCATCTCCCACACCTCATCTGCCCTATGAGGTTCATAGTAGAGATCGGCAACATCTTTGCTGCTAAAACCAAACTCTCCTAACTTCTTAACCCCATTTAAGCCCATACCCAAAAGCTCTTGCTTATTGCTCTCATCCATAGCAATAATGAGATCGAAGCTTTTTAAATTAAACTCACTAATATGCTGTGAGTAGAGAGAACTTATATCTATTCCATTTTTTCGAGCTAAATTTTGAGACACTAAACATGGTGGCTCTCCATTATGGTAACGAGAGAGTCCAGCTGAGTAGGCTTGAAGCTTTAAGTTGTGCTTTTGAATCATATACTTTGCATACCCCTCAGCCAATGGCGAGCGGCAAATATTGCCTAAACAGACAAAGAGTATAGAGTGCATCAGTAGCCTTTTTGTGCAATTATAGTATATTTTGCTTATCTTTCCAAAATGGATACTCAATGAGGATCTCCAAAACCTCATATATCACTAAAAACAGTGTAGTATAAAGATGAAATATAGAAGTATTTTTTCATAAACACCCTTTGAGCCATGCTATATAGGTATATATTTCTTCATTGTTATGTCACTTTTTTAAGATATGCTATAATATGCTAAATTTCAAAAGGATTAGTAACAATGAAGAGAAAAGCCTTCCTTTTTATTTTAGGCTCTTTGCTGCTAGGAGCATGTATGCATAGTAAAAATATTGAGATTGAGGGGACTATTCGCTATATTGGGAGTACACCTTTTGATTACTTAGCTCTTACAGATAAAGAGCATATCTTTAAAATTAGCAATCCCCAAGATTTTGGACTCCAAAAGCTCCAAAACCGTAGAGTCAAAGCAAAGGTCACAATTCTTAAAAAAGCGGCTGGACCTGGATTCCCAACAGTTGTAAAGATAGTTTCTATTCAGAAGAAGCAGTAATTCTTTTAGATAAAGAATGTATAATTATATCTAAGTAAAGTGGCAAAGAAAGAGGGTTCGTGAAAGATATTATCTCAAAAATACTATTTATTATCTTTGATCTATTTGTAATTATCCTCTCACTCTATCTTGCCTTTTTAGTTCGAAATAGTTTCGAGGGTGCTATTGCCCACACAATTCCATTTCGCACCTATTTAGAGTTTTACCCTATCTACATTGTTGTACTCCTGCTCTTTGCCTATGAGGGAATCTACACCTACCGTTACGACTTTTGGCATGAGAGCCGCTTGATTTTAAAAGC
>JALWMN010000030.1 GCA_027083895.1 Campylobacteraceae bacterium | reverse complement strand
GTCTTATAATCTTTACAGAGTGTATCAAGATCTATTTTTGGATAACTCGCCTCTAAAAGACGGATACTCACCTCTCTAGCCTTCTCTAAACCAGCCTCTAGGTAGATTGCCCCTGTTAGAGCCTCAAAAGCATTTGAGAGCAATGAGCTCTTGCTTCTTCCTCTATTATTCTCCTCTGCAGCAGATAAAAAGAGATAATCACCAAGATGAATCTCTTTTGCAAGCCTCGCAAAGCCTCCTTCATTTACTAGCGAAGCTCTAATCTTCGAGAGTGTCCCCTCATCACTCTTAGGAAAGAGCTTATAGAGGTACTCTCCAACAATCAAATCGAGCACTGCATCGCCTAAAAACTCAAGCCGCTCATTATTGTAAGGCTTTTTAAAACTCTTATGGGTTAAAGCCTCAATAATCAACTGCTTATCTTGAAAAGTATACCCTATTCTAGCCTCTAACTCAGCCAAATCTCTCATTTTCTAACTCCTTTTTTAATTGCTTTGCTGCCTCTGTTGCAAGGGTATCGCACCGCTCATTCTCAAGGTGTCCATTGTGACCTCTTATCCAAGTAGCTCGTATATCATGCCCCTTTGCAGCCTCTAAATACTCTTGCCACAAATCGACATTTTTTACACCCTTAAAACCTTTTGCAATCCACCCATTAAGCCAACCATTAATTGCATTTGCTACATAGCTACTATCGGTTACAACCTCTACACGGCAAGGCTCTTTAAGGCGTTTAAGCCCCTCAATTACGGCAGTAAGCTCCATTCTATTATTGGTTGTTTCGCTTTCAGCACCGCTGATCTCTTTTTTATGCCCATTATACTCTAGTATCGCACCCCATCCACCAGGACCCGGATTTCCTAAACTAGAGCCATCACTGTAGAGAGTAACCGCTTTCTTTTCTTGACTCTTCAATCGATACCTCAATTTTATAATTATAGACCCTATGGCAATTTGGACAACGCAAAAATGGGAGCGGATAGCTATGTTTACAGCTTTGGCAAATATAGATAAATGCCAAATCCGCACTCTCATTTCCAGCTGCTTTTGCAGATGCTAAAAGATCGATAGCAAATACACCACTTTTGCCCTCGGCACGCCCATCGATTACCCCCTTTACATAGTAGAGTTGCCGCAGGGGAATATCTTTGCTAATTATATCTAAATCGACCATATTTATTTTTAATTTCCATAATATATCGACTATTTTTTGAAACTCACTCTCACTATAATACCCCCATGCTCTTTGTGGATCTAACAAAAAGAGCTCTCGCAGTGCCAAAATATGCCCCTGCTCACTATAGATTTTAGCAATCTCCTCAAACTGCTTCTCTTTAGGCATCTTTGAGTGTTTAATCTCTAAAATATCCAAAGCAATCTGCTCTTTTTGCACCTGCTCCCCTTGGGCTTCGAGCACCTCTAACACCTCTCTTGCTTTATCAAACTCATTCAGCTTCTCATAGAGTAGCTCTAGCTCATAGAGTGCCTCTTTATTTCGTGGAAAGTTCCGCAAAATCTGCCGATATATCTTAATTGAACGCTTTAAAAAGCCTGCTTTATGATAAGCAGAAGCCAAATGCAGCAAAATAGAGTTATCATTAGTATGGCGGATAAGATAGATAAAAAGATCAATCGCTTTAGCATACTCTCCACTCTTCTCATACGCTAAAGCAAGTAAAAAGAGAGGC
>JALWMN010000029.1 GCA_027083895.1 Campylobacteraceae bacterium | reverse complement strand
CGTAACTGGAATATCAAAATCTAACTCACCATAGAGCTCATAAGGCTCCTCTTTTCTTACATCATATGCAATCCCTGAGCCTCGAAGCATAATGCCTGTACACCCCCAAGAGAGTGCATCCTCTGGCTCTAAAACACCTACATCCTCAAGACGCATTTTCCAGATTCTATTCTCTGTTAAGAGATCTTCGTAGAGTTTAATCTGATCTGGGAGCTTATTTAAGAAGTTAGCTAAATTCTCAATCCAACCTGGTGGAAGATCTAATGGTACACCACCAATTCTAACGGCTGAGTGTGTAAGTCTCGCACCACAATAATCCTCCATTAAATCCATTGCAAACTCTCGCTCTCTAAATGCATACAAGAAGATAGACATCGCCCCAACATCAAGAGCATGTGTTGCCAAGAAGAAGAGATGCGAGATAATTCTATTAAGCTCAAGAAGCATCGTTCGAATAACTTTTGCTCGTCTTGGTACTTTATCTTCTATACCAAGTAGCCTCTCTACTGCAAGTGCAAATGCATAGTTATTTGCTGTTGAAGCGATATAATCAAGTCTATCTGTTGTTGGTAAGAACTCATTATAGATCATATTCTCAGCCATCTTCTCTACACCACGATGCAGATATCCAATATCTGGATAGGCTTTAACAACCTGCTCTCCTTGTAGCTCAAGCACTAGACGAAGCTGGCCGTGTGCAGAGGGGTGCTGAGGACCAAAGTTGATAACCATAGTGTTATCATTTCGCTCAAAGTTAAGGTTCTCAAAAAATGGTTTTAGTTTATTTGGCTGCTGCATCGTCTCTCCTATTTTCTATTCTCAAGCTCTTTTGAGCCTTTAGTGTAATCTGTTAAGAATGTCTTAGAGTAGCCATCCTCAATACTTCGCTTACTCTTATCAACAAGTTCAGGATCAGCCCCAAATGGAACTTCATGCCCAACACGTGCAAATCTTTGCGTATCGTAGCGATCAATCGTTGCAGTATCTCGAATCTCAGGGCCAATAATATCGCGATACTCTTTTCCAAATATTTTATCTACCTCATACCAAGCTGCATGCTCATCCCCTTGGAGTGGATAGGTTTTAAGGAGCGGATGCCCAACCCAGTCATCTGGCATAAGAATTCTCTTAAGATATGAGTGGTTATTTACATAGATACCAAACATATCATACATCTCTCGCTCGGCAAAGTTTGCCATTTTATAGATCTTTTCGACACTCTCAATTGCTTGATTCTCTTTAATGCGAGTAATTACACGAATTCTCTTAGCTTTATCTAAATTTAAAAGTTGGTAGAAGACCTCAAACTCTCCATCTTGTGCTAAATAATCGACTGCACTTAGCTCACTACACATCTTGACACAACTCTTCTCTTTTAGCGTAGTAAGTGTAAGCACATTCTGCTCAGGTTTAATTTTAACAACTAACTGCCCAAGCTCTATGTAGCTCTCTAAGACCTCTACACCATTTGCTTTTAGAGTCTCAAGAACCTCTGCAAAGTAGCTTCCCTCCTCTACACTCTCTCTTGGCACCCTTGGTGCAACCCAGAATCTATCTGTATATTTCGCTTTTGCTTGTACATTCTTTTTTGGGCTATATCGTCTCATTACACAAACCTTTGAATTTGGTTTTTCTTCATATCTGCACTCTCTCGTCTTATTTTCTGTTGTAGCATCATCACTGCATACTGCAGCGTCTCTGGTCTTGGTGCACACCCTGGTAGATAGATATCTACAGGAACAATTCTATCAACACCTTGTACAATCGAATAGGTGTTAAACATACCACCAGTATTTGCACACGATCCCATACTTATAACCCACTTAGGTTCAGCCATTTGATCATAAAGTCTTCGAGTAAACTCGGCATGTTTTTTTGTTAGCGTACCAGCAAGCACCATAACATCTGCTTGTCTAGGTGATGCTCTAAAGATAACCCCCATACGGTCAAAGTCGTATCTTGAAGCACCTGATGCCATCATCTCGATCGCACAACAAGCCAATCCATATGTAAGTGGCCATAGAGAGTTCGATCGCCCCCAATTGATAAGGTGGTCAACTGAGGTTAAAACTACTGGTAATCCTCCTGAAGAGGCATAATTTACTTGATGCTGTGCCATTCTAACGCTCCTTTTTTCCATGCATATATAAATCCGATTGCAAGCAGTACAATAAAGAGTATCATCTCAACAAACCCAAACCACCCAAGAGGCTTAAAATCGATCGCCCATGGGAACATAAAGACTATCTCCACATCAAAGAGAATAAAAAGAAGTGCAATTAAGTAGAACTGTACCGAAATTGTGTTCGGCTGTCTATCTGGCTCTGGACCACACTCATAGATTGAGAGTTTTAGCTTCTCAGTATCTAACCTTGCAAGTTTTCTACTAATAAGTCTCGCTAAAAACAGTGTTGCCGGAAAGGCTACAGCTGTTATCATAAATAGAACAAAAGCCCCAAAGTATGGATGCTCAGTTACAATATGTGTCATTGTTACCCCTTTGCAATTTCTACACACAGCACCTCTAGTAAAAGCTCAAAGCCTTTTTTATATAAAGAGCTTTAGAGTTTAAACCATTAGAAGAGGTGCCCTTAAAGTACCACATATTAACAGATATTAGATTATAGGAAAATATTATTATCTTTTTTTATAAGTCATTATTATTCTGATGTAACAGCTCGAAACAGTCTCTTCATCCAAAGTAGAAGAAATTGCTAAAAAATTGATCCTTTATGACCAAAAAAAGATTATAGAACCATCTCAAAAACCATTGATTTCACTCAAGATAGATATAATTTTTCGCTTTGCAAAGGCAATAAAAATTTATTAAAAAGAGCAAACACAGACGCCCCTTTGGGGCTAAATGCTTTTTTAAGCCTTACAGCTAAGATAAATTTTTTTGCTAGAACTATAAAGCTTTCATTCAATTCATAGTTTTTCAGAGGATTCTATATTATTTCTAAGATTAATAAAGATCAATGTTACTAATCTACGCGATCAACTTTAAAATAGCTTCAGCTAACGCCTCTTTCTCTACCACTCTTACCCTATCGTAGTACTCTTGAAAACTTAAATTCCCTTTTGGAATAGTTTTTTGAACAATAATCTCTCCACTATCGAGTTCGCTTGTTACAAAATGAACTGTTACCCCTCCTTCAGGATGTTCATCTTCGTAACTCCTCTCTATAGCATGCAATCCCTTATGACGAGGCAACAAAGAGGGATGAAGATTAATAGCAGTTATCGCCTCAGTAAAGATTGGAGTTAATATTCGCATAAAACCAGCCAAAACAACCAAATCTAAATCGAACTTTTGTAGCTCTTTTACAACTTCGCGATCAAAATCTGTGCGACTTTTAAACTCTTTAGAGTTTATAATTTTAAGAGGAATATTATACTCTTTTGCAAATACAATACCACCAGCTTTTGGATTATTAGTAATTGCAAGTGCAACCTCAAGCTCTTTTTTATGCAGATGCTTTAAGATATACTCAAAATTTGTACCACTCCCGCTAAAGAGAACTGCTATCTTTTTCACATTGGCTCCTTTGATAGCATAATAGTAGCAAAAGGTAGCTAAAGAATGAAGCTTAAAGCTTTTGCTACGATTACTTAAGTTACCTCATTAGAGAATAGTTAACGATTTACTATCTCCTTCTCATGGAGTTCAAAATCAAACTTTTTCCCTAAATATCTACAAATAGTTATGGCATCCTCTTTAGCAATTGCAAGAGAGGTACTTGCCCCTGGACTTGGGGTCATATTAAATATTGCACCCTCTTGGATTAACTTTGCTTCACCCAGTTTGAGTTCATGCTTTACCTTATCAACAATTTGTGGCCGCATTCCACCATACCCTTCAGCAAAGACTAAGTCGCTACTTTGGAGTGTAGGTACTATTTTGCGAGCATCTTTTATAAAGACACTCTTTCCAACAATTGGTACCTCATCTAAAATATTTGTAATAATATAGTTACGTATTGTTCTATCTTTAAGCAGATTATAGTAAACCTCTAATGTATCTTTTCCAATATCCATCGCCTCTAAAAGATCCATGATATGAAGCTGCCTATAGCGTTCCAATTTTGGGAGCATAAAGGCGGTAGGCCCAAAACGGGTATTCCAATTAGCAGTTATATCTGGATCAGCATGCACTGCTGCAAATGGAAGTTTTGGATTTTGCATAGTATAGACTTTAGAGTTAAGCAGCTTCTTTGTAGCAAAAAAGAAGCTCCCTCCAATTGGGAGGATCGCTAAATCTTTCCCATAGCCCATATGTTGGGCAAAAAGCAGTGAATAGGCTCCAGCATTGGCAACAACACTCTTTGCTCTAAAGGTACTATTTTTGGTCACAATCTCAAACTCATCCCCCACTTTTTTAAGTGTAACAACATCTTCATTGTAATGAATTTGCACATTCTTATCATTCTCTACAGCCATTTCTATAAATGATTCGCTAAGCTTTTTAAAATCGACTGTTGTTATCTCCCCCTCAACTCCAAGAGCTAAAAGAGTCTCCTCTCGCCCCTCTACTATAAGCGGCTCTCTCTCTTTTAGCTCAGCAACACCCATCTTTTTATAGTATGGAAAGAGCTCTTTAAACTCATGATATCTTGCTTCAAGCCTTGCTACCTCATCATCTCCAACTGCAAGAACCATCTTATTGCGACGAAAACCAATACTTCCTTCAAATCCAAAATGCTCAATGTAGTTTGCAATCATCGAAGCGTTTGCTTTTACTTTCCGTGCTTTCTCTAAGGTATAATTTGTCTCGATATCTCCAATATGGAGTGTTTGCGAATTCGATTTAGGATTTGTATTTAATAGCCCAACCTCACTATATTTTTCAAAGAGAATAATATTTTTAATATCGCTATATCGGCTTAGAGTAAAGGTTAATGCACTCCCTGCAACTCCTGCTCCAATAATTGCAACATCAAAAGTTTTATTCACAACCATACTTCCCCCTTTTTTTAGAGATAAAATTATAACGATTTTTTGGCACTTTTACATTGAAAACTCAACAAAAATGCAACACTTTTTACATAGCATGTATTTTCGTTATTTTTGAGTATCTCTCTCCTCTCTTTAAAACTCAAAAATTATTAAGGTTTCTATGATAATATACGCCTAGATAATATATAACATAAGGATATTTTATGTATAAGAGAGTCTTAATTTTAGGTGGTGGCTTTGCAGGGCTTGAGGCTGCTATCTTTTTAAGAAAGGCAAAATTTGATGTAACACTCATCTCAGATAGAGACTACTTCTATATCTACCCAACCTCTATATGGATCCCAACTGGCGAAGCAAAATTTGAAGATGTCTCTATTCCACTAAAAGATTTAAGCGATGCTCATGGCTTTGAGCTTATTATAGATAGTGTTGAAGAGATCTACGCAAAAGAGAAGCGAGTTGTATGCCAAAATGGTGAATATAGCTGCGACTACTTAATTATCGCTATTGGAAGTGGGAAGATGGAACATAAAGGAAGTGAAAACTTCCTCTCAATTTGCGGTGATCCAAAAGAGTCACTTGCAATAAAAGAGCAAATCGATGCACTAATTAAAAAGGGGAGTGGAAAAATCGCTATGGGCTTTGGTGGCAATCCTAAAGATCCTAGCAATGTGCGTGGAGGCCCAGCATTTGAGGTACTCTTTAATGTCCATAACCAACTTAAAAAATTGGGAATTCGCGACAACTTTGAGCTTACATTCTTTGCCCCTATGGAGAAACCTGGTCAAAGAATGGGTAAGCAAGCTCTCAAGATGATGGATATCTTCTTTAAAAAGCTCAATATCAAAACCCACTTTGGTAAAAAAATTAAAGCTTTTGAGAGTGATGGCATCATTTTTGAAGACGATAGCAAATTAGAGAGTGACTTTACTATGTTTATTCCAGCAGGGAATGGGCATAAAGTATTTCAAAATAGCGATCTCCCACTGAACGAAGCCGGACTTATTAAAATCAACGACTACTGTGAAGTGGTAGCAGAAGATGGAACTCTCTACGAAAAGACATTCGCAATCGGTGATAGTGCTGCCCTAGAAGGACCAGATTGGCGTGCAAAACAGGGACACATTGCCGAAGTTATGGCAAGAAACACAGCCTTTAATATCGAACAGATCGAAAAGGGAGGTAGTGAGCGAAAAGGATACAAAGAGCATCTCAATATCCTCTGCGTAATGGATAGCGGTGATGGTGCTGCCTTTGTCTACCGCAACAACAAAGGTGGTAAAATGATTCCTCTTCCAATCATTGGACACTGGCTTAAAAAGGGGTGGGGCTGGTACTGCCGCAACTCAAAACTTGGCAAAATCCCAAGAATCCCTGGAATGTAAAGAAGAGGCTGAGGGCTTAGAGCATAGAGCTCAGGGCTCAAAGCAAAAAATTCAAAATTCAAAATTTTACATTCAACATTCATCACTCTAACCTAAAAGTGCTACTATTAGCGTTCAATTTTCACCTACAAAGTCTCTTAAAAATGAGTCAAGCTTATGCTCTGAAAATGAGAAACTCGCTCTAACATAACACCAAATCAAAAATGTACGTATAGATTCAAACCAAATTTTGTATTAGAATGAGCAAATATTTGGCATAGCTTAGATTATGGGTGTTTGTAAAAATCTGTGCAAGTGTGGGTTCCCAACGGTTGCAAGCTTAATCCATAGGTTAATTGATGGATTTTTGTAAATGCCCATAGTTAAAATTTGCGAAAGATTGTTAATCTCATAATACAAAAACTTGGGTTTAATCTCTTCACTCCTAAACAATACGCTTTTGTATAAATAGAGTCGTAAAGTAGAGCAATAGATCAACAAGTATATTTATAAATCGAATAAATAGTATAGAAAAAAGAACAATATCTTGAGAGATTGATAATTGCACAAAGTTTGCAAGTGCTATAAAAGCACCCTCTCTTACTCCTAATCCTCCTGAAGCCCCCGGTGTTACAAAACCAATTAACCAACTAAGGATATAGATTGCTGCTACCTCAAAAAAGAGAGAAAGATTTTGCTCTCCTAGCTGCAATTGAATCATCCACGCCAAAAGCACCCCTTGAAGAGCAATAGAAAAAGCAAAAAGTATGCTTAATAGAAGCTTCTCATGATTTGAAAAGATAGGATAGATAAAAAGTATTCCCAATATCACCACAATTGTCACTACACCTAAGAGTAGCTTCATCTGAAATGCAACTGAGGATACAAAAAAAGCAAAGAGTGTCGATGCAATCAGTGTTCCTGCTACTAAAAGGAGTGTAAAGAGTAGAGAAACTTTGGCCATCGCCACTTGTGAAATACCAAGTTCTGATGCCATTGCCTGCCGTCCTACAAAATGAAAAAGATTCCCCGGTAAATACTTTGCTATCTCTGTTTTAGCAAAGTAGTAGTAAGAGACAAGATACCCAAAGTTCCGCTTTGCATACTTTTTTAACATCAAGTGCCAAACATAGATGCCAATAATAGATGAGAGAAAATTTAACAGTATAAAAAATGGTAAATATGCTTGAAACGCTTTTGCTTTTGTATAAAAACTCTTGAGTGTATACTCTGTAGAGAGTTTATAAAAAAGAAATGCTAAACCTAAAAAACCTAGGAGTTTTCCAATGCTATAGGCTACTTTTTTAAGCTTCTCTTTTGACATTACTTTAAAGCTTCCAATTTTTGAAATATCGACTCTTCCAAAATAGCCTCTGCCCTCGCATTGCTAAGATGCTTTTGGTACGACTCTAAAGAGTTTTTACCTACACTTTCTAGTAGCTTCGGATTTGATTTTATCTCTA
>JALWMN010000028.1 GCA_027083895.1 Campylobacteraceae bacterium | reverse complement strand
AGAAAAGTGCTATGGGGTAAAAAAGAATAAATGCAAGCGAAAGCGGTGGCGACATCAACTGCCATGGAGTCGTGTTTTGAAACACAATATGCCCAATAGGAAACATGAGTAAAAAGACCCCAACCGGAATAGCAACAAGCGTAATAAACCAAGCTGAATAGTTCCGTAACCAGCGTATAATTAAAAATATATAAAAGACTCCAGCAACCGATAGCCAAAAACCAAGTGAAGCAATTAAAGATGGCTTCAGAAGCAGTATCAACAAGACTGCAAAAAAGAGAAACTGAAAACTTAAAAGCTCAACTCCTAAAACCAACATCAACCAAGTAAGCGAAAGCATTACATACGATCGTGTTAATGCTGGCGGTGCTCCTACAAAGAGTACAAAGAGCCCTAAAATAATAAGGGTTATAACTCCCAAGTCGATATTTCTATGCCGCCATGGAAAGTAGCGAATCTGTAAAAACCGGTAGGGAATAAAGAGGATCCCAAAGATAAAGAGCCACATAATTCCTAGATGAAACCCACTAATTGCAACAAGGTGAGAAACCCCTAAATTCGAAATCTTCTTGCGAAGCTCTCTATCGAGTGGATCTGCTAAAAAGATCGCATGGTAAAAGGTATTTATAGTACTATTACTATCGTGCTGCCTATCTATTGCCTTACGTAAAAAAGCTCTTGGATCAAAACCATCCTCTATAGGAGCAACAATATCTCCCTTTGCAAAAAAACCAGCAAGATACTCTAAAAATGAGGTACCCTTCTTTAATCGATACCTAACACGTACCCAACTAAATCGCTCTGGTGGCTCCTCTTTTGTAAATAGATAAAAGAGCCTTCCATTTTCTCCTCTTAACTTAACTAATGTAGCACCATCTCTGTAGTATTTTTTATCATAAAGCTTCTCTACTTGAGCATCACTATAGTAGTAGCCATGAAGAGTTTTCAAACTTTTATACTCTTGATAGCTAAAAAAGAGTCGCAGTGCAATGAGAACAACTATAATAAATGAGACAATTACAAACTCTCTATTGTTCTTAAAAAGAGGTGGTGCAGCTAACATCGCTATATCGTTGGTGGAATCTCGACTTTACCCTCAGAGGTATCATAATCACCACTCTCAAAGATCACCTCATAGGGGGCCGCTTTAGGATTTTTATCGACAAAACGGGTAAATCTCTTTTGAAAAAGTAACTCTACTGTACCTGTTGGACCATTTCTCTGCTTACCAATAATAAGCTCAGTCTCATCCTCCTCTCTTCTTTTAAGTTCATTGTATAATGCTTCATACTTCTCCACATCTTTTTGTCTATCTTCTGCTTTTGCCCTCTCTAACTTCTCTTTTAACTGTATCTCTTTATAGATCCCGTCACGATAGACAAAAAGAATAATATCAGCATCTTGCTCAATCGCTCCAGACTCCCTAAGGTCACTAAGCATTGGACGCTTATTCTCCCGACTCTCTAACGATCTATTAAGCTGCGAAAGAGCAATTATTGGAATCTCAAGCTCTCTTGCTAACTGCTTCAGACCTCTTGAGATTTCGCTTATCTCTTGTTGCCTACCAGCTTGTCCTCTACTCTCACCACTCATAAGTTGCAAATAATCAATAATTGCAAGCGAAACCTCAGGATGCTGCGATTTTAGTTTACGCAATTTGCTTCTAACATGATGAATAGTTGCATAACCACCATCATCTACAAAGAGTTTACGGCGACTAATATCATCAATTGCACTTGAGAGTCTTGTCCACTCATCATCAACCAAATTCCCTACACGCAACGCCTGCAGAGGAATCGAAGTCTTCGCAGAGAGCATACGCATCATTAACTGCTCTGCTGGCATCTCTAAAGAGAAAAAGGCAACTCCCTCTCCTCTCTCAAGAGCCTTTAGAGCCATATTAAGCACAATTGCTGTCTTGCCCATTGCTGGTCTTGCTGCAATAATTACTAAATCCCCTTTACCAAAACCGCTTGTTTTATCATTGAGATTCTCAAAACCTGTATCGACTCCAATAAGTTTAGAGTTTGAGAGGGCTTTAAGTCGCTCAATCTCATTGAGGGTGTCAACAGCTATCCTCTCTGACCCCTTAAAGTCATCATTTACACTCTCTTGGGTAATCTCGTAGAGTTTTTGCTCAACTCTATCCATCACATCTATAGCATCTAGATCATCCTCGATTGTAAGCTTTTTAATCTCTGTGGCTAAAGTAACAAGTGCACGCTTGTTCGAATAGGCTTTAATCTCACTCACATAGGCTTTTGTGTTAGTAATTGGATTTGCCGAGAGCACCTCGATCATCGCTATCTCATCAAACTTATCCTCTTTTTGAAGCTCTTTGCGTAAAAACTCTTCATCAATTGGCTGCTCCTTTTCAAAGAGCCTCTCCATTGCTGCAAAGAGGTGTTGGTGAAAAGGCAAGTAGAAATCCTTGGGCTTGAGATAACTTGCCACCTCTTCATAGATCTCTGGATCAAAGATAATCGCTGAAAGAACTGCTCGCTCAATATTTAAGTTATACAACTCTTGCACTAGCAACTCTCCTTAGCAAACTTCTCTACCTCATGCACAAATCTATCAACTAGCTGATTCTCAGGAAGCTTTGCAACTACCTCTCCCTTTACCATTATCAAGCCACTTCCTTTCCCGTAAGCTATCGCTACATCTGCATGTTTAGCTTCACCAATTGCATTTACTACACACCCCATTACCGATACATTCATAGGCTTTTTAATATGCTTTGTTCGCTCTTGTACCTCGGCCACTGCACTTACTAAATCGGCCTCTATCCGTCCACATGTTGGGCAAGAGATAATATTTAACCCCTCTTGCAATCTACCACTATCTTTTAAAATATCTTTTGCAATAGTTATCTCCTCTTCGAGTGCACCTGTAATTGAAACACGCATTGTATCACCAATTCCATCAAGCAAGAGAGCTCCTAGCCCAATAGCCGACTTAATCGTCGCATGATGTATTGTTCCAGCCTCAGTTACCCCTAAATGGAATGGATAATTATTCTTTGGCCTTAGCATCCTATAAGCCTCTACAGTACGCTCTACATCACTTGCTTTAAGCGACACCTTTATATCAGTAAAATCCAAATCCTCTAAAAACTTAATATTATACTCAGCACTTGCCACCATTCCTTTGGCGGTAGCACCATACTTTTGCTCAAACTCTTTTTCAAGTGAACCAGCGTTCACACCCACTCGAATCGGTAATTTCCGCTCTTTACACACCTTAACAATCTCTTTAATGCGACTCTTCTCGCCAATATTTCCAGGATTAAATCGAATTGCATCCACCCACTTTGCAGCCTCTAGTGCTAACTTATAATTAAAGTGAATATCGGCAACCAAAGGAAGAGGTGACTCCTTGCTAATCGCTTCTAGTGCTTTTGCAGCCTCCATATCAGGTACTGCCACCCGTACAATATCTGCCCCTGCAAAGTGAAGCCTCTTAATTTGCTCCAATGTTGCAGCAATATCTCTTGTATCACTAAAAGTCATCGATTGTACCGAAATAGGTGCATCACCACCTATTGCAACATCTTTTATATATATCTTCTTTGTTGGATATCTCTTAACCATAAGCTTCTACTTTTTTGCTCAATTGTAACAAAAATTTTTAAAAAAAGAGTACAACTTCTGAAATTAGCTAAAGAGATCCTTTCCCAACACTACACTTACACACTTCGCTTCTAATATTAATAGATATCATATTTTCCAAAAATAACTGAAATATTTAAATTTAATGAATAGTTTGGTTTATAGTGTTGTTCTCTATCCCAATTAACAGCTGGAATCACACTAAAATAGAGCCATCTATTTGGCATTGTGTGCCTATATACTGTCTTGAGTTCATAGGTTGAAATTTTTGGTATGCTCCTATTGATATTCTTACTTAAAGTTACAACGGAAGCACTATAGATTAAATCATCCCTCTTTGTTAAGTGTTGAAAAAGCATAAATGAGTGGGCTGTCTCAAGTGAATTCTCTTTAAATTTATAAATAATATTGTTTGAGAACCTAAACATTAAATCATCATCAATTTTTTTATCAAAATTAAGTGTCGTAAAGGATTGAAACCCTCTATGTGAGAAGAGATAAAACTTCTGCTCTCCTATCATTTGCCAATCTCTCTTGAGAGGTTTTGTCTTAATCATTTTAGACATGACGTAAAAATCTATAGGGGACCCAAGTTTCACACCAGCAGAGAAGCTTGTTGATGCAAAAAGCCTATTTTTCAAAAAGTATTTAATTCCTAAAAGAGTGCCATACTTTTTTCTCCTCTCACCATACTCCTGTTTTATATCTTGATGGGTAATCTCCTCATCATGCTCCGTTAAAATTAGCTGTATCTTCTTTTTTGTTTTTGGTAAATCGATTCTTGCCTTCATAGAGGGCTTTATCTTTACTTCATTCCCCTTAATCTGTAAAGAGAGTGTCACATCTAAATAGTTCTCCTCATATGGGAAAAAGCCATAATAGTCACCAGAAATATAACTATCTATATCAGAAGTCGCCTTTACAAACTGCTGTGAGAGCGTTTTTCTCTTTTGAAAGAGATAGTCTAACTTTTCACTCAACGATGAAGCAAACAGTGAAAATGATAAGAGTGGAATCAATACTACTTTTCTCATTACTTCATTATATAAAAAATAGCTTATAAAAAGAAGCAAAAAAAATATTTTGTTCCAACTTTCAAAAGCTATCATTAAATATTTGTTGCTCTATTTTATATACTGTATTATTAAGATAGTAAATTATTCCTCCTTTTAAAAGAGCAATTAAATCACAAAAATCAACTAAAATTGACTGGATCCATATCTATCTCGACCTCTTTTATGCTTGAGATACTATGCAAAGCTTTTAGGAGTGCTACTTTACTACTGCTTCTAAGCAAAGCAACAAAACGCCACTTATTTGCTATTCGCTCTATAGGAGCAATTCCAGAACCTACAATTTCAATATCTTTAAAACTTTTTAAGCGAGTAACAATACTCTCTAAAAGTGTTTGTCCCTTTTGGTAATCTCTATTTGCTAGTAGTATACGTGCTAAGTTTTTAAAAGGTGGATAGAGATCCTCTCTAAATTTAAGTTCCTCTTTCAAGAAAATCTCATAATCTTTAATATATGGTTTAAAAAAATCTGGCTGCCCACTCTGTATAAGTATTGCTGCATCTTTAGTTCGCCCACTTCTACCAGCTATTTGATGCATAAGGGCAATGGTTCGCTCTTTTGCTCTGTAGTCTCCCATAGCTAATGTGTAGTCTAGCCCTGTTATTACACTAAGAGTAATCTCTGGATAGTCATGCCCTTTACTTAGCATTTGGGTACCTATAATCACATTAGACTCCCCACTGCTTACCCGTTGGAGTGCTTTTGAGAGCTTATTGATAGTTGTAATATGATCTTTATCAAAAATTTCAACTCTTGCATCTCTTATCTCTTTTTCTAACAACTCTTTTACCTCTACAGTGCCAACACGTTTTGTACTAAGTGCATCACTCTTACATACATGGCAATAAGTTGGAATCATTTGGGTATAGTTGCAGTAGTGGCACACAAGGGCTCTTCTTTTAGCATGAAGGCTCATCCCAATAGAGCAAAAGGGGCACATTTGTGTACTACCGCAGTTATTACAGATAAGATACTTAAAGTTAGCTCGTGTCGGTACAAAAATGAGTGCCTGCTCTCCCCTTTCTATAACAGATTTTACTGCATTTATAATCTCAAAATTGATCTCTTCACCAGCAATAAACTTATAGCTCTTCTTTGCCTCTTTATAGGGTTTTTTAAGCCGCACAACTTCAAATTTATAATAGTCATTTACAAGTGGTGTCGCACTCCCTAAAACAACCTTTATACCATACTTTTTCCCAATATAGATACTTAAATCTTTTGCATTATAACGTGGGCGACTCATTGCCTTAAAACTATCATCATGTGCTTCATCGACAATAATCAAGCCTAGTTTCTTAAGTGGCAAAAAGAGTGCTGAGCGAGCACCTATCACTACCCGTATAGTCCCATTTGCTATCTCTTCTAAAATCTTCTCTTTTTGCTTTTTTGTTACTTTAGAGTGCCAAGTCGCTACGGCATTACCAAAGTGTTTTTCGATTCGTTTTGTAATTTGAGGCGTTAGAGCAATCTCAGGCATTAGTACAATTACACTTTTATCTTCTTGTAGCATATTTGCGATAAGATGAATATAAATCTCTGTTTTACCAGAGCCTGTAACACCAAAGAGAAGCGAAAGCTCTTTTTTCTCTATCTCCTCTAAGGCTTTTTGTTGCAAGGGGCTCAGTTTAGGCAAACTCTCGATAGTTGACTTGTTAAAGGTACATTCACTATTTTTAAAAGGAAGAAAGAGAGCAAGTGCCTCTCCTAAACTACTAAAGTAGTACTCTGATATAAATGTAGCAATCTCTAACTGTCTGCTACTGTAGTATTGGCTCTTAAGTTCAATAATCTCTTCGGTTGCAAAAGAGGGCTCTGTTACCTCTTTAATAACAACTCCAAGCTTTTGAGAATTTTTTAAAGGAGCAACAATAAGTGAACCAATCTTAATAGATCTATTAAATCTATAGGTTAAAATAGGTGTATTTACACCTAATAATGCTACTTCATAATAATACATTAACGGTCAAGCTTTGCACAAAGTTCCTCTGAAGAACTACTATCACACTCAAAACGGTTGTCAGAAACATTAAAGTTCACACTACCTCCAATGCTTGCTGGAAAGTAATATGTATAGGTGCTTGGTCCTGTACGCATCCAGCAACCTCTACTCGTAGCGGTTTTGCAAGAACGAGGTGGATACTCTAAGACCCTTCCATTTTGAGGATCCTCATCAAAAAAATCAAATATAGCTTTATCATGCCCATTTATTTCTCCACCTAAGTTGAAAATTGGTGTATAGTCGCCAGCCATCTGTCGCTTTTGCACCTCTGTAGAGATAGCTGAGCGAATAGATGCAACTGTAGTTCTTGCTTTTACTAAAGTTGCATCATCTCTTGTTGCACTCATCCTTGGTACTGCAATTCCTGCCAAAATACCTATTACAACAATTACAAAAACCAACTCTACCATCGAAAATGCTTTTCTCACTTTAAATCTCCCTTATTCTGATAAAATGTAATATCTGCCGATCCATTTAAAGTGATTATAGCATAAAAATGCAAAAAGAGCCGATGGCTCCTTAATGTTCCTTCTCTCTTAGTGTCAATGTTGCAATATAGATAAAGAGTAAAAGACCTAATACTGCTAATGGATTCATAGATGAAGCCGATACTTTTTTATACTCACTAGGATGCACTTTAAAATCGTCACACTCACAGTAAATACCAGCATCAATTGTCATATCGTTTTGTCCAGCTTTTAATGTTACAACATGACTCCATCCACCACTATCAACATCACTATCTTTTGCATCACTCCCCTTATCTTTTAAAGTAAAGAGGTATGTATTTGGTTGATCAAATTTTACTTTATACTTTCCTGGTTTTAAACCACAAAACTTATAATTTCCGTTTGCATCTGTCTTTGTAGTGGCAAGAAGTGTACCACTCTCACTATAAAGAGATACCCCTATGTCTACAACACCTGGTTCGCCAGCATCCTGAATACCATTTATATTATCATCCAACCATAATCTATCACCTAAACACGCCTCCTCTACAACACCTAAATAGTGGCTTGTATCACTATCTGTTTGGCTATTCCCTTTAGGATCTTTTCCTGTTACAGTCGCCTCATTTGTATATTGCCCCTCTTTTACTATA
>JALWMN010000027.1 GCA_027083895.1 Campylobacteraceae bacterium | reverse complement strand
GTGTAATAATTAGAAATTTCGGCTTTTTTATTATCCTAAATAGTATATCATCGCTATAAATGTGCCATAGCTATGTTTTTTATTTGTGATAGAAGCTATTGTTCAATCGATATCTCAAAAGAGTAAAAAATTAGTGTAAAGTATTTTTATAAACTCTAATACCTATAAGCATAACAAATGAATGTACTTTGAAATTAAATTCAAATTCCATCAGAAACAGGATATAGCAGATATTGTAAACACTTTATAAAGTAGTCTATACCTAAAAGATTCTCCCAAGCTATTTTATAACAATGTGGAGAAAGAGAAGAGTGGTTGCTCTTAATTACCGAGGGAGCTTTGTAGTATAAACCTCAAACCCTTTAAATGAGCCAGCTAAAATTGCATCTCCACCCTCCTCTTCTAGTTCAAACTGTACATAGATAGAGTTGAGCTTCCACTCTGATGGATCTAAACCAAAATCTTCTCCATTGACCTCTTGTGGTGGATTATTTTTAAGCTCTTTGAGTACATTAAGAAGATTCTCATACGTAATATTGACACGATAGAAATCACTCCACTTATGAATATCCTCTCTTGCCATTGATGATTGACTCTTGACTTTTTGAATAGAGTGAGACTTTGGCGATTTTGTTGCCCACTTTGTCCCATTTGCCACTACAGTTGAGACATGCACAATATGGGTCGTTGGATCAAACTTTAAATCAGGCTGCTCATGCATCCACGCCTCTCCAGCTGCATAAAGCCCAATAACATAGTTTATCTCTAATCCTGTTCTTCTATTTTGTAAAAAGAGTCCAATATTGACACCTCCACCCATATTATCACTATATCTTGAGTAGTATGGTTTTGCAAAGTAGCCTTGAATCAGCAAATTCCCACTCTTATCACTACTCCATGGGGTCACTATATTATCATTAGCCATTCTATAGATAAAGGTACTATTAGGACCCCCATACTCAATATTTTGCTGGTCTGAGTCTAAAAGATTAAGCGAAGTTCCAGCAGCTAAGACACCATCAACACACTTTGCTTGTACAACTGAGGCATCTGAGTAGGTATCAGCAGTCTCAACACCAGCTTCGATATTTTTATCCCCCTCCCTAGCATCTAATCCTGTATAGAGAGCATGGTTTGCAATCTCAAGTCTTCTTTCATCTTTTACAAGCAACTCTCCGCTATTTACATAACGAAGATCCCAAAATGGCTTAAGTGCTTTTCCAGAACCAGGTTTAGAGACCAACCCTTTTGTCGCTTCCCAATACTTAGAGTGAGCCTCCTCTGGAGACGCAAAGTAACGAAATGCTACATCATCATTATATTGACAGCTTGCAGTTACCACTGCTCGCTTACTTGCATTCTCATCTTCAAATATAATATTACTTGGTTGGGGACTAGAACTCTCCTCATATGTTTGATCCATAGCTACATCTTCAAAAAAATCACAACCACTTAAAAAGAGGGCTAATAATCCACTCACTAAAATACTCTTCTTCATTGGTACTTCCTATATATCCATAAAATGGAATATTTTTCTTAAATTATACCATTGAAACTTTTAAATATATCCATAAAATGGGAGTATTTATTGTTTATTTTTAAATCTTAGAAATTAATTCTACATCTTTTTGACAAGATTGAGTGGATTTATGTCAAATTTACAATAAGTAGGAGTATTAAAATAAAAAAAAAAG
>JALWMN010000026.1 GCA_027083895.1 Campylobacteraceae bacterium | reverse complement strand
CAACTAACTTTTCACAACTACTCTTTATTTGTGGTCTCAGACGGCTAACCATTACAAAAGACTTCTCATCTCTTTCATGTTTATCGGTTAAGTTTACTGAGATTTCAGCAACATTCTCGCTATTTTTCATACCAGCACCCTTAACCAAACCAGCATAATCTAGAGGAATCCCCTCACCAATAAATACAGACATATTAATAATCTCTTTCTCTTTTTTAAGAATATCTACAACACAAGTTGCTACCCTTTTAGTCTGCTCTTTCGAACTGCCAGTTGGTGTATCGATATAGATAGAAAATGTATTTGCACTCTTTCCAGGAAGCATTCTTGCCTTTACTAAACCAACAGGAATCATCAGCACAGATAGTGCTAAAGCAGCCAGTGTTAATAGAATGACTAAAAATTTTCTACTTTTAGCCTCTAATATCCAATAGACAAAATTCTCTAATCTATGCATTATTTTGCCTCCTTTTCTACAGGGCAGTGCGGATGTTTATGTTCTGGCTTTTTAAGCAATTTTCTACTTAAATATGGTGTAAATATATATGCAACAAATAGCGATGCAATAAGTGCAACTGGCACATTAAGTGGAATTGGCTTCATAAATTCACCCATCATTCCGCCAACAAATGCCATAGGAACCATTGTTAAAATAATTGCCAGTGTTGCAATGTTTGTTGGCGCTCCTATTTCATCAGTAGCTTCAACTAACAACTCATCCATATCTTTACAATCAACATCGTGTGCATGAAGGTGTCTATGGATATTTTCTATAACAATAATTGCTGCATCAACTAATAAACCTAAAGATAGCAAGAAGGCAAAGAGTGTAATACGGTTAATAGTTTGACCTGTAATATATGCAACAAATAAAGTTACAGCCAAAATTGCTGGAACTGTAAAAGTTACAATTATAGACTCTTTAAAGCCTAATGCAAATACTAGCATAACAGCAATAATTGCAATTGTGATTAAAAGGTGATCAACTAACTCATTAACAGCTTCATTAGCTCTTTTACCATAATCTCTAGTAATAATATAGCCAATCCCCTCTTTTTCAAGCATTGGACGATACTCTTCTAAAACTTTTTCTACATCCTGGGCAACAAAAACGGCATTTGTTCCAGCTAATTTTGCGATAGTTAATGTTACTTGTTCTTTTTCAGGGATAAACTCACCATACTCTTTATGCTCCTCCTCTTTACTCCCATTTTTGATCTTACGCATATCTATATAGGCAGTTTTGAAATTTTGGTAATCTATGCCTCTCTCAACCTTAGCCACATCTCTTAAGTAAATTGGGCTTCCCATATATTGAGCTACTATTATACTCTTAACATCCTCTACACTCTCAATCGCATTCTTAACACCAAATATTATTAACTTATTATCTTTTGTTCTTCCTTTAACATCTGGTACATCAACAGCAACCGATTGGATTGCCTTCATAATCTGCCCCAAAGAGAGATTATATGCAGAGAGTTTATTCAAATCTACACTCACATTAAATTGTGGCTTATGGGAGCCTTTTAGTGTAGTCTTTGCCACATTCTCTATCGCATTTATTTTATGTTGCAGCTTTCTAATAACTCTATACATCTTCTCATAATCTGCTTTGCTCCCCTCTTTTGGATAAAAAGCAACTGTTACAATTGGAATATCGATATCTATATCAAAGGGCTTAACAAGAGGTTGCATTGTCCCCTTTGGCATCTGATCCATATTCTGCATAACTTTATCATATAGCTTAAGATTTGCATCTTCTCGACGCTCTCCAATTTTATAGACAACATTTACTATACCAACATTATCCATAGCCATACCATAGATATGATCAATCCCCTTAATCTCTCTAAGTTTTCTCTCAAGAGGCTCTACAATTACCTTTTCTACTTCAGAGGCTTTTGCCCCAGGAAGTGGCACTATTACACTACCACCACTAATAGCAATTTGTGGATCCTCTTCTCTTGGCATTACTTGAAGTGAAATAAATCCTAGCAGCAAAAGTGAAATTCCTAAAATCGAGGTTAATGGATTTTTTAAGAATCCTGCTGCTAACTTACCAGCCCAATCTTTTGGTTTATAGTTTATCATTGACTAAACTCCTACTTATCATCCAAATAGACTTTTGCATACATACCTGGAAATACTGATTTCCCCTTCTTATCAAACTCTATCTTAATCTTAAATTTATGTGTCATCGGATTAGAGTTAGGTATAATTGAAGTAACCTTCCCTTCACTCACTAACCCAACTGAAGGGATCTCAACCTTTACTTTTTTCCCAATCCGAGCATAACGCAAATTCGATTCACTAATCTCAGTCATAATTTTAAGATCACTTAAATCTGTTAAAACAAGTGCGGGCATACCTGGAATTTGGATCTCTCCCTCTTTTGCCCTTTTTGCAACAATTACACCATCATTAGGTGCAACAATTTTTAAATATTTGTATTGATTTAATACACTCTCCTTTTGTGCTTGTGCCTGAGCAACTTGCTCTTTTGCAAGCTTTACCATATCTTTCATGTTCTTTGCTGCTAACTCTAAATTCTCTAACTGAAACTTAGAGACCATCCCTTTTTTATAGAGCCTTTTATGTCTTGCTAAGTTTGTTAAAACATTATTTAATTGATTCTCATTCATCTGCAAAGCAAGTCTTGCTTGATTAATTGCTAAATCAACCTGTCTCTCTGCAGCTTCAATCTCTTTTGAGTCAATCTCATAAAGGAGATCACCCTTCTTTACAATATCTCCCTCTGAAACTTTCATATTTTTAATAAACCCCATATATCGACTTGTTATCATCTTTTGGTTATCTGACACAACTGAACCACTCAACTCTATTTGTGCAGCAAATAGTGTAGAAACTGTTAAAATTACACCTATTAGTAACTTTCTCATTCCAACTCCTTATCCATTTATTAATTTTTGCAACTCTAATATCTTCTCATTTCTCTCATTTTTTACCTTCAAGAGCTTAAGCAACATCTCAATCTCTTTAGACTGCTTTATTAAAAGATCGGTAATTGTCGCTATTCCCTCTTTATATTTCTCTCGATAGGTTAAAAAGACTTTATGGGCAAACTTATACTGTTTTGCAAAACTTCTCACTCTACTTGAGAGACTTTTAATTTCAGATTGGAGCTTTTGAGCTTTTAGCCACATTCCCTTTTTAGCCAGTTGTACCTGGGCTGCAACCTTTAAGCGATTCAACTTTGCCTTCTCTAAACTAGCCTTATCGGCTCCACCATTAAAGAGATTCCATGTTGCCTGCACTCCTACTGTATAGAAGTCTTTTTTTGCAATACTCTTTGGAAGCAACTTATTATCAGCATACCCATACTCTGCAAATGCACCAACTTTTGGTAAAAATTTAGCCTTTTCAACTGCAATCGCATCGTTTGTTATCTCTAAGCCAAGTTTTGCCTTTGCAACATCTAAACTTCGCTCCTCAATAACCTCTTTTGTAACAGTTGGTTTATGTGGTGGTCGTTTTGGTGCTCGAACTGAATCAACATCTCTATTAAGTAAAAAAGAGAGAAACTGGTAAGCTAGCCTCTTATTCAATCTCGCCTGATCTAGCATCGCTTCAACTTCTGCTAATTTAGCATCTACCTCTAAATAGTCTGTCTCTACTGCATAACCCTCTTTTTGCATCTCCTTAATAACACTCTTTAACTTTTGGATATTCCGTTTAATATTTGAGAGATTAGAGATATAGTTATTCACCAGGCCAATATTATAAAATGTCTTCTTAAGCTCAAATCGCTTTATGCTGCGAACCTTTGCTGTATCGAGTTTACTCATCTCATAAAGTTTTTTTGTAATCTTCTTGTAGTTTGTAAGCATACCACCAGTAAAGAGAGGTATCTTAAAAGTCGCCTTAGTAATATAGTGTGTTCGTGCCTTAGGATAATTTAAAGCTTTTGGCTCTATTGCTAAAATTTTAGCTCCATTTTGAGCTAAACCTTGTGAAAATGCAGCAAAGTTTGGTACTCCTCCACTCACCATTGCTGACTGCTGCACTCCCTGACCAAGAGCACCCATAAAGTCTGCAAAACCAAAATCTGCAAAAGATGCCTCCCTGCTTTGTACCTTAAAGCCAAAGACATTTCCAGCATCATTTGATCGCAGTGCAGTAACAGAGATATCTAAAGTGCCAAAATTTTTTGCTTTTACTGCTGCTATATCTAATTTCTTCATCATCGCTTCATAGCGAGCAATCTCAATCTCTATATTATTCTGATCTAATAGAGTAAGTGCTTGATGGAGTGTTAAATTTTTCAATCCTGCACTCAACTCTATAGTTGCAAGAATTAATAGAGTCAATATAACCTTCATCTATAATCCTTATAATAAAATTTATATGCAATATTAGCATAAAATAAATATTTTTCAAGTAAAATAGTCATATCATACAAAATAATTGATTATTATTTCAAAAAAGACTTTTTACTTTACATTAAAACTGAGTTTGTAGCTATTGATTTCTTTTATATGGAGAGTATAAAAGAAGTAAATAGCTTCTTTTATACTATTATAGTGTAGCTGTTCTTACGCTTAAACAAGCAGGAAGTTCAGAAAGCTCTTTGAGTAACTCTTTGCTAATTGGCTGATCAACCTTAATTACCGCTAACGCTTCCCCCTTCTCATTTCGACCTAATCTAAAGTCAGAAATATTAATATTATATTTTGCTATAGTCGTACCTACCGCACCAATAACACCAGGCTCATCGCTATTTTTAAAGAGTATCAATCTCCCTTTTGGTTCAAGATCAAGCGTATGTCCATCGATCTCTACAACTCTTTGGATAGTATTTTCTAAAACAGTTGCACTAATTCGAGTAACGAATCCATTTTTCGTTGTAAGCTTGAGTGTAATTAAATTTTCAAATCCACTTCTATGTTTTGCCTTCTCGCTCTCAATAACTATACCACGCTCTTTTGCAATATACTCTGCATTAACATAATTGATCTGATCAGCTAAAGCCTCTTTTAATACACCAACAGTTACAAACGTTGTTAGTGACTCACGAAGCTCATCAATTGGTCCATCGGTAATGACTTGGATTGCTTGAATACCACTCTTTGTTACCTGTGCTGCCATATTCCCAATCTTTTGTGCCAACTCTAAATATGGTCTTGCAAACTCTGGTAACTCACTCTCTTTAATTGGTAAATTAAGGGCATTTGGATACGAAACTCCTCTTGCAGCAGAAATTGCACTCTCTGCAGCCTCAATGGCAATATTTCTTTGGGACTCTTTGGTATTTGCTCCTAGATGGGGTGTTACTGTCACATTATCTAAATCTAAAAGTGGATGGTCAGTTGCTGGCTCTTTACTAAAGACATCGATACCAGCCATTGCAATCTTGCCACTCTTTAACCCCTCAACTAAAGCCTCTTCATTATAGAGGCCACCTCGAGCACAATTGATTAAGATGACACCATCTTTCATCTTGGCAATCTCCTCTTTGCCAATCATATCAATTGTCTCTTCAGTTTTGGGTGTATGGATTGTAATAATATCGCACGCTAAAATATCATCAAAGTTTTGTGTATACTCAACATCTAAAGAGGTAGCTTTGCTTGGGTCAATATAGGGATCGTATGTTACAACATCCATCTCAAATGCTTTTGCTCTCACTGCAACTCGCGAACCAATATTCCCAAAACCAATGACTCCAAGTCGTTTACCCTTGAGTTCTGTTCCATACCAATCCTGACGTCTCCAGATTCTATCTATTTTTAAATTATTATGGGCATAAGGGAATTGACGTACACAAGAGAGCATATGAGTCATTGTAAGCTCTACTGCAGCAATTGTATTTGCTGTTGGAACATTCATTACAACTATTCCACGCTTACTACACCCATCAATATCTACATTATCAACACCCACACCAGCTCTCACAATTGCCTTTAGACTCTTTGCATGCTCTAAAAGATAACTATCTACATCTGTTGAGCTTCTTGTAATTATTACATCTGCATCGACTATAATCTCTTCTACCAATTTATCTTTTGGTTCATCGGCTGCATTGATATACTCTATATCTTGAGCAGACTCTAATATTTCAAGTCCACTCTGATGGATATGGTCGCAAACTACAATTTTATATTTTGCCATCGACTATCCTACTACTTTAGTTCATCTTTTAAAAGATCACCCAACTTTATAGAGCTATCATCACTATACTTTGCAAGTGCCTCTTTCTCTTTTTGTCGCTCTAATCTCTTTACAGAGGCTCTAATTCTATCTCTTTTTGGATCCATAAAGACCAATACAGCACTTATCTTTTCCCCCTTCTCAATCTCTTCAGCTTTGAGTGGGGCTAAATCTTCTGTTCGAATGAGTGCATCCACACCCTCATCTAAAGCAATAAAGATACCAAAATCTTTCTTATCTTTTACAATACCCTCTATTATATCACCAACCTTATGGTTTTGGGCAAAGATTTCTGCAGGAGATTGCTCAAGCTCTTTCTTGCTTAATGAAACTTTTCCTTTTTCAGTATCGATACCAATAATCTTAACCTCTACCTCATCACCAACACTTAAGAGATCTTGACACTTTTTACTCTTATCCCAAGAGCACTCTTGGTTATGAAGCAGCCCTTCAATCTCACCAAGCTTAATAAATGCTCCAAAATCTGTAATTGAAGAGACTACTCCCTTTACAACATCTCCAACTTTATGCGACGCCGCAAAATTCTCTATAGGTTTTGGCAAAAGGTTCTTTAGACTAACACGCAATCGCTTCTTCTCTTTATCGATCTCAATAATCTCAACATCTAACTCTTGGCCAACTTCCAAATAATCTTTTGGGTGTTTCACATTCTTATCCCAAGAGATCTCTGATACATGTAAAAATGCCTCAAGATCCTCTCCAAGATCCACAAAAGCACCATATGGCTCTATATTACTTACATTAACTTTAATGGTATCACCAACTTCAATAATATCATCAATCTTATCCCATGGATTAGATGTAGCTGCCTTTATTGAGAGAGAAAGATGTCTCTTCTTTTTATCGTAATCGAGCATAACTACATCTACTTCATCACCCTCTTTATAATATTTTGCTGGATTTACTGGACCCTTATGTGAAATTTCAGAGTAGTGCACTAAACCATCAACTCCACCAACATCTACAAACATACCATAACTAGTAATCTTTTTCACAATCCCTTTAACAGGCCCATTAGCATTAGCAATCTTATCGATTACCTCTTGTACTTTAGCCTTTTCTCTCTCAATCAACTCTTTACGTGAGATAACAACAGAACCATTCTCTTTATCAACTTTAACTATAAGAGCTTTCACTCTCTTACCAATCGGATTTGTTTTATTACTAATATACGAAAGTGTTCTTGGCATAAAGAACTCTAATCCATCACAATCAACAATAAAACCACCCTTATTCTTCTTAACAATAGTCCCCTCAACGATATACTCTTGAGAGTCATCATACTCTGATATAAACTCCTCCATTGCAATACGTTTCTTTGCAAGCTCATAAGAAACTATTGGTCGCTCACCTTTGTGACCAGTTATAACTACATCGATCTCATCACCCTCGTTAAACCCAACATTGCCATCTTCATCTCTTAACTGATCAAGATTAATTATCGCCTCATTTTTACGACCTATATCGATAATCGCTTGATTATCCTCTTCGCTTATACGTACAATAGTACCTTTTACTAAGTCGCTTCCGCTCTCCTCTTTTTTAAAAGACTCTTCGAGCATTGCTCCAAAATCTACATCTTCAATTTCGATATCTTCGAATTTCATATACCTATCCCTTTTACCAAATATGC
>JALWMN010000025.1 GCA_027083895.1 Campylobacteraceae bacterium | reverse complement strand
ATGCAATCTAGCGGCTTGTTTACTACATTGAGAGTACTAGACTTCTCAAGCAACCACTCTCCTGCGTAGTAGATTCCTGCTTGTGACTCTTTGGTTGTTCTACCCAAAAAGTCCGCTTTGGCTACGAGAACTAACTCCTCTATATTTACCTTTGTAGCAAGTCGCCTAATTGCCGAAGCTTTTGCCCCTTCTTTATAAAACAAAGAGGGCTTTAAGTGGTGCTCTACCAAAGGTAAAATCGAAGCAATAAAGTCATGCTCATTTGTTAATCTATAGAGTAGTCTTTGCGTTAACTCTACCCCCGCATGCTCATGCCCAATCGATCGAATATTGCCACTTTGATCTACTTTAGTGCAGACTGCTTTACCTAAATCGTGGCATAAAATGGCAAAGAGAAACTTTAATTTCTGCTTCTCCTCTAGCTCCTCTTCTAACTCTTTTGCCATTGCATCAAGTGCCATCATAGTATGCACCCAAACATCCCCTTCGGGGTGGTATTTTGGAGATTGCTCTACACCAACTATTGCTTGCAACTCTGGGAAGTATCGCTCTAAAATGCCTAGCTTTCGCATCAATTCAAAGCCGTGTGATGGCTTTTTAGACTTAAGAAGTAGTTTTTTCCACTCTTCATAGACTCGCTCTTTTGGCAACTCTTCTAGCATCCCATCAGCTACCATCTTTTTGCAAAGCTCAAAACTCTCTTTTGCTAACTCAAAGCCAAAACGAGCCACAAACTGCACCGCTCTATAGACACGCAAAGGGTCTTCTACAAAGGTTTTATCATCAATATGTCTAACTCTCTTTGCCTCTATATCGTTTAATCCACCAAATGGATCTATAAACTCTTTAGTCTCTATATCATACCCTATTGCATTCATCGTAAAATCTCTGCGTCTTGCCGCCTTAGCAAAGCTTAAATGCCCATCTACTGTAACATCAAACCCACGATGCCCACTTGCTACTTTCGATTCGGTTCGTGGAAAAGAGAAGTCATACTCTTCACCCTCATAGCTAAACTTTAGCACCCCAAAGCTCTTACCCACCAAATTTACAGAGCCATACTGCTCTAAAATCGATGCCAATTCATCTAAACTCTCAAGCCCATAGACTTCGATATCGTAATCTTTAGTAGGCAAGTTTAAAAAGTGGTCTCGCACACTCCCACCAACAACAACTGCTTTGGCTTTTTGCTTATCTAACTCTTTTGAGATTCGCTTAATGATTTTTGGTAACTGCATTCTCAATTATACCTACTTTTATAGCAACTATACTCTATTATTGTGTCATATTTTGTCCGATAAAAATAATTGCTCTCTAGGTAAGCCACAACAGTAAAAAGGCATTGCCTGTTATAGTTTTTTTACAAATCAAAACTCAAATTAGCAAATGCACTCTCGGCACTGTAGGCACTTTTGTATCTTGTGGCTAAAACTCTTACGCTTTTGCTCTCTAAGTCGCATATAGCAATGCGAAAGTTTGCCCCCATTTGTGGCTCGAAAACACAGATAATCTTGCCATTATACTCCCTTGTAGCGTATGTAGTACCTTGCAGTGAGGGAAAAAAGTACTTAGGGTAACTTAAAGGAGTAATCTCAACAATTTTGAGCTGATCTTTTAGATCTAGTGTATCTAACATTAATTTCGCATCCTCTTGGCTCTCAAACTGTACACACCAGTCGTTAAACTCTTTGTTGAAGTGCTTTAAATC
>JALWMN010000024.1 GCA_027083895.1 Campylobacteraceae bacterium | reverse complement strand
GGTGATGCACAGATGCCAATGAATTTTTTACTTGGCGAGCAGTATTTGAATGCACTCAAGAGTCTCTCAACCTCAGAAAACTCAAAATTTGTAGTCTATCCAGCAGATTTGCAAAAGTCATTGAAAGGCTTTTTGAGTATGGGTGCACTCAATCCAAAAAAGCAAGAGGAGGAGTAGATGGTGTGGTCTAATTTTTATTTAATAGAGAAAAGAGTAAAATTTAACAGAAAGAGAGGGAGATAATGTCATTAATTCGGGATATATCAACATTTTTATGGTTACTGATAGTCTATATCTTTGCACGCTATGCTGTTGTTGAGCTTGATATGCCAGCTTTAGATATGAAATATGTTGTTTGGGCACATAATGAGCTCTTTTATCTAACAACCAAAGATGTATTTTTAATTGTTGGGGTAGTGCTTCTATTTATAGAAATATATAAAGCTGCAACTACTGGAGAGTATAGTATTTCTGAGACAATTGTGAGTTTTTTTGTATCGATTGCCTATTTAGTTCTCTTTTTGATGTGGGATAGAGCACACAATTCACTCTTCTTTATTTTAATGCTTATGTCGTTTTTAGATGCAATTGGTGGATTTGTAATCTCAATTAATGCTGCAAAGAAAGATATATCGATAAAGTAGAATTACTCTACTTTACAATTATTTTATATTAGTGTGCTACAATAACGCAGAATTTCTAAGAAGGTTAGTTATGAGAAGGTTATTGCAGCTTCTAAGCATTTTGAGTATTTCACTACTACTGCTCTCTTGTGGCGGTGGTGGTAGTGGAAAATCATCTAGCGGCTCTTCGAAATTGTGGCGGATTATGCCGCTTGGTAACTCAATTACCTATGATGATGCACATGCATACTATGACTCTAGTGGAAGAAATTTAGTTCCTGCGGGAAAAAGAACTGCCTATCGTTCATTTTTAGCATACAATCTTGATGATGCGGGTGTTAATTACGATTTCGTTGGGAGTCAAATGGCTGGATATAGTGTAGAACCCCCATTTGATCCTGATAATGAGGGGCATCCAGGATGGACAAGTCATCAGATTGCTGCACACGTATATGATTTTTTATCAGCTAATCCTGCCGATATAGTCTTATTGCATATTGGAACTAATGATCACTCAAGAAGCATTGAGGGAACAAAAAAAGTAATTAGCGAGATTAAACGTTTTGCTGCAGATCATAATATGAAGATTAAGATTTTTGTAGCTTTAATAATTAATAGATGGCTCTTTGACCATAAGATAGAGGATTATAATAAAAATTTAGAGGCATATTTAGACTCATTAGGTGATCCTGATGTAATTAAAGTTGATATGCGTGATATGCTAAGTGGGCGAGCAGGTGACTATTTGGAGAATACGCACCCAAGCAAAAGCGGTTATAAAAAGATGGCTGATAGATGGTTCTCTGCAATTATCGATTATGTACAATAATAGATAGAAAAGCTCTTTAGAGCTTCATAGCGAGAGCCCTCAAGATAGTTTAATAAAATATATATAATAATTGGCACAAGCGGGGCTAAGAGAAGATACCACTTGAGTTTATCTCTCCATAAATAGAGTATAAATCCTATATATCCAATAACCAAAGCGATAATGTGAGCAAAAAAGAGTGGCGGGATTACACGCGTTAAAATAGCACCGCTATAGCCAATTGAGAAGATATAAAGGAGAATCAAAAGTGCAAAGAGGCTCTTT
>JALWMN010000023.1 GCA_027083895.1 Campylobacteraceae bacterium | reverse complement strand
ATTTTATACTCATTTCTCTTATTACTATAGTACTATTAGATAGCTGTGCACGCAGATCTGGAGGACTCTCCCGCAACTGCCAACCAGGAATGTATTGCTATAAAAATATCAATTTTGGACCAAGCAAAGGGAGACTCTTTGAGCAAGGTGTAAGAGATGGTTGTAGAACAAGAGAGGGTACATTTACGAAAGATTATAGCCGTTCACGAAACAAACTCTATCAAGAGGGGTGGCAACTTGGAATGAGTAGATGCAAGCAGCAACTGCCAAATGAAGGCACAATTCAAGATGAAATTAATAGTAAAAAGAGAGCAGAGTATCAAATACAACAACTTAAACTGCAGCAATCTATGCAAGAGAGTGATGAAGTTAATATTGTTGATGCCCTCTTAGAGGGTGAACACAATAGCGACACCCAAGATTTCGAGTATTAATATCATCTTTTGGGGAATCCCCTACTCTTTTTAAATATATTAATATAAATTAAACCTAAAATTAATATTAGAGATTAACATCTTTTCGCCAACTATTTCTTCAGAGAGATTTTACAAAAACAGTTTATCGCAAATTTTGCAATATAATTAGCAAAGATTTGGCAAATGCTTTTGTTTAGGGTGTTTGCAAAAAAACCTTGCAAGTGTTGGCTCCCTTTGGTCACAAGGTAGTCCCATAGGTTATTGATGGATTTTTGTAAATGCTAAAAGCCAAATGGGTTGTTAAAGGTTGTTAATTTGCAAAATTTTGGTTTAGATAATGCTTAAGCATCTCATGAGAGATTATAAAACATCAATAATCTCTGCACCTCCAAGCAGCCTATCACCATCATAAAATACTGCAAATTGCCCCTTAGCTACTCCAAAAGCGGGCTCTTTAAGGCTAATTAAACCAATATCTTTATCGATCTTAACGTTTGCTTCTATCCCTTCTGTTCTATAGCGTACCTTTACTTCGCAGTTAAAGTCACTACTTTTTTGAAAAAGATTTATATTTGTAATAATAATCTCTTTTTTTGCTAGATCCTCTCTTTTCCCAACTATAAGCGTATTGTTTTTTGCATCAATATCGACAACAAAGTGTGGCTCTTGTGCTCCACGTACAAAAAAACCTCTTCGTTTTCCAATTGTATAGTGCATAAAACCTTTATGTTCACCTACTGCATTACCCTCTAAATCTTTTACAACTCCAGGTCTATTTGTATTTATGTGTCTACTTAGTATATCAACATAGCTATTTTCCACAAAGCAGATCTCACTACTCTCATTTTGTGTTGCAATCTCTTTTAATACCTCTATACCTTTAGCATACTCTTTTACATCGCTTTTAATCCATCTTCCAAGTGGAAAGATAACTCGTGGTATCACTTTGGGATCAATACGAGCTAGAAAATAGCTCTGGTCTTTGCTTAGATCTTTTCCTTTATAGATATATCCATCTCGTACATCTACATAGTGCCCTGTCGCTATATACTCAATTCCTAAACTATCGGCAAACTCAAGCATCTTTCCAAATTTGATTCTTCTATTGCATACAACACATGGATTGGGTGTTAAGCCACTTTTATAACTTTCTACAAAATAGTCATAGACCTCACTTTTAAAACTCTCTTGAATGTTAAGTATGTGTAATTTAATACCTAAATAGTCTGCAACCTTCTTTGCCTTTGCAATATTTGTGCTGTTAAGCTTATCTATATCGTGCATTACCATATAGACACCCTCAACCCTATACCCCTGTTTTTGCAAAAGCACAGCAGTTACAGTAGAGTCAACACCACCACTTAAACCAACTAAAACCCTTTTCATCATTGTACCTTTACATTTATAGCTCTTTTAAATCACCAATAAAATAGTTAAGTACTTTTTTTGTAGATGCTAGCTCCAAATCTTGCGGAATCTGCTGCCCTGTACTTATAAATGAGAGTGGAATTTTTGATCCTAATAGAAAAGCAATAATATTTCCAATATCTTTGGTCTCATCAATTTTTGTTACTATTAATGAGTCTATATTTAAAAATGAGAAGTGCTCATAGATACTTTTGAGATCTCTATATTTTATACCTGCAGAGACAACTAAATTTGTATGTATATCCCCTATGAAGTTTCTACTATTTTGGTAAAATTTTACAGTATTCATAAGCTTTTCTATATCATATGGGGCACTCCCTGCACTATCTATAAAGAGATATCGCTTACTATCTAATCGTTTCAAGAGATCATATATTGCTATCTCATTTTCTACAAAGTAGTAATCTACCCCTACTTTTCTTATATAAGAGCTTAATTGCTCATTTGCACCCGCTCTAAATGCATCTAAGTTGATTACTGCAATCTCTTCTGGATGGACCCCCTGAGTTAAAACAAATGAGACAATCTTTGCAATTGTTGTAGTCTTCCCTACACCAGTTGTACCAACAAAGAGATGTACGCGATCTTTTAAAAAATCTCGATCAATTTGCAAAGAGTCCTCTATCTCTTCTAAAACAAATGAGACTAAAAGTGTCTTATCTTCTGCTACTTGGGTAGTTGCAAAGGGGTCAAGCATATACTCTACCCACTCTCTCTCAAGCCCCTTCTCGATTAATATCTCTTTAACATGCTCTATACTACTCTTTGAAGATGCCACTGCCATCTTGAAACTCTGCCCTTTATCAACATCGTTTGATCCTTCTGGCAGCAGAGCCTCTTTCATCCTATTCATTTTGCTCTTTAAGAGGTTAATCTCTTCAATTAACTGCTCCTCTTGGCTTAAACCTATCCCCTCATAAAAGCTTGCATCATCTACTTCGATCTCAATCTCTGCTACTAAGTCTCCATTACTATTTTTATATTGTGTTGCTTTAGTAACAGTAAATTTATCAATTGAGCCATACTTTTTAAGTGCAAGTCTATATGCCTCTAATGGTGTATCTGCTACAAAACTCTCTTTAACCATCGAACTCCCTTTAGTGATTCTAGTGGCTTTAAGACACTCTCTCGCTCTTGATAGTGCGGATGTGGAATTATAAGCCGCGGTGCTTTGGCTACTTTTCTTTTATTAAAGAGTATTATATCTAAATCTAGTGTTCTTGGAGCATCTTTAAAGGATCTTTTTCTACGAAAACGATTCTCGATTAACTGTAAACGGATTAAAAGCTGCATTGGAGTAAGTGTAGTCTCTAGCAATAAGAGAGTATTATAAAAATATGGCTGCTCTAAATAGCCAAATGGAGGATTTTTTAAAATTGTAGCTGTTGCCAATATTTTAAGTTTTGGTTCTCTTTTTAGCATATAGAAGAGATGGTTAAATCTTCGTAAAGTATCGCCAATATTTCCTCCTACACCAATGAGAGCAATATTTCCTTTGGCTTTGTAATTCCTTACTCTAAAGGGAAAAATTCTGCTTCGTAGAGTAGTTACATCATCTCTTTTTTTTCGTAGATAGCCTAACAAAGTTGTAACCTAAAGTATCTCTGCTCTGCCATGACGCATTACAACCATATCTTCTATTCGAATACCAAACTCCCCTTCAACATATATACCTGGCTCAATTGTAAAAACCATAGAGTCCTCTATAATGGTTTCGCTGCTACTAGAGATATAGGGCATCTCGTGAATATCAAGACCAACTCCATGACCAGTAGAGTGTACAAAGTACTCTCCAAAACCAGCTTTTTCTATTATCTCTCGAGCAATTTTATCTATCTTTTTGGCTTTCATACCACTTCTTGCTTTTTCAATTGCCTTATCGTGAGCCTTTAAAAGAGTATCGTAAGCTTTTTGAATTGTTCTATTTGGAAAATGCTGCTTCTTTTTAAAAGAGAGATTTGTGCCATCAAAATAGGCAGTTCTTGTTCGATCAGAACAGTATCTCTTATATTTCACCCCTGCATCTAGGAGTACTAAGTCACCCTCTTTTAAGGCTCTTTTG
Organism: Campylobacteraceae bacterium; assembly: GCA_027083895.1. Lineage (GTDB taxonomy): Bacteria > Campylobacterota > Campylobacteria > Campylobacterales > Sulfurovaceae > JAADEQ01. Next base: position 3,988 of record JALWMN010000023.1, on the reverse strand, counting down.
GTTGGCTGGGCATGAGGTTTTGAAGCATTCTCACTAAAGGCTAAAATAGGCTCAAAACTTAATGCTCTTTTACCATAGTCTCTTAAAATTGATTCAGATAAAAAGCTTAAAGAGATCTCATCCTCACCAGATCGTTTTGCTAACTCTTTTGCTATCTTTCTAAAAGAGTTTTTACCTATATTAACTGCACTTTGGAGATACTCGAGCTCTAAATCGCTCTTAATCATCCGTTTTTTATGAGAAAAGAATGGTTTATAACTAAATTTAATAGGAAGGGACTCTTTTAATCTCTTAAAACTTCCTAAATTCCACTCTTGGGGATCGATTGTTACTCTTTTTAGTTGCGATTTTTTTAAAACTTTAATTAGAGCAGCTAAAAGATCTTTCGCAATAATAACCTCTACATCCTCGAGTGCACTTTTAGCCTCTATCTCATACCTACTATCGGTAAAGAAGTAGCTCTCACTCCCCAATTTTAAAAAAATTGCATTGTCACAACTATAGTTGCACTCATAGTAGATTGCATTTTCATTTTGATAAACAATATAATTTTTCATTAAGACTCTTGGTTTTGTGCCTCTTGCATTGCTTTAATCTCATTTATAATCTGTAGCATGCCAATCATTGCTAAATGGTATCCAAATGGCCCAACACCAGCAATTACACCTGCACAAACTTCTGCTGTGAGAGAGTGTTTTCTAAACTCCTCTCTTGCATGGATATTACTTAAATGGACTTCAATCGTTGGCAATTCAACTGCAGCAATTGCATCTCTTATTGCTATTGAGGTGTGTGAATAGGCTGCAGGATTGATAATAATACCATCAGCATCACCTAAACACTCTTGGATTCTATCGACAATCTCACCCTCTAAATTGCTTTGAAAAAACTCTATCTCTACACCATTTTGCTCTGCAAAATTTTTCATCTGTTCATGAATATCCTCTAGCTTCATTGGACCATAGATATGCTGCTCTCTAATACCTAGCATATTTAAATTTGGACCTTGAATTACTACAATTTTCATATATCGACCTTTTGAATTAATTTGCTATAATTCTAGTAAAAGTGTTGTTAGAAAAGGTTTAAAGGTGAAGATAATAGCTGCAAAATATATCTATAAAGATTCTATATATTATGAAGGTATGGGGGTGGTATTTGATAAGAAAATTATCAAAATTGGACCACTTGATACTATTCAAAAAGAGTATCCCAAAGTAGAAACAACTTTTTATGGTGGCAACTCTATTATCTATCCTGGATTTATTAATGCACATACCCATTTAGAGTTTAGTGCAAATAGGGCAAAACTAACATTTGGCTCTTTTATAGAGTGGCTCTATAGTGTTTTTGCTTACCGTGAAGAGCTTATAGCAGCTCTTGATAGAGGGCTAATGCAAAATGGACTTGACGAGATGGCAAAGAGTGGCGTAACAACAATTGGAGCAATCTCAAGTTTTGGTGCAGATATGGATGTTTGTAAAGAGGCAAAGCAGAGAATCATCTACTTTAACGAAGTAATAGGTTCAAACCCAGCTACAGTTGATGCTCTTTTTAGCGATTTTAATCATCGTCTCAATGACTCTCTTGCCTTAGCAGATGATAGATTCTACCCAGCTGTAGCGATCCATGCACCCTATTCTGTCCATCCAATTTTAATAAAAGCAGTTTTAAAGTTAGCCAAGAGTAAGCAGCTTTTAACAACAGCTCACTTCTTAGAGTCCCAAGCAGAAAAAGAGTGGCTTCAAAGTAATAGCGGAGCCTTTAAAGAGCTCTTTGAAAAGTATTTTAACACTACAAAAGCAGTAAATACCATAGAGGGATTTTTAGCACTTTTTGAGCAAAGTCCTACTCTATTTACCCACGCTACACAAGCTAATAAAGAGCACTTTGAGTACTTTAATAGGTATAACCATTCAGTAATCCACTGCCCTCGATCAAACAGACTTCTAGGGTGTGGTAGAGCTAAAATAGAGTATGCTAATAGTCTGCTTTTAGGAACAGATGGTTATAGTTCAAACTACTCCCTTTCAATCCTTGAAGAGCTCAAAGCTGCTTTGATGCTCCACCACAAAGCTAACCTAAAACAACTAGCGAGCAAACTTATAGAGTCAGTTACTACAAATGCTTCAAAAGCACTTAAGCTTCCTATTGGTGAAATAAAAGAGGGATACTTTGCAGACTTTGCAATTTTCAAATTAGCGGAGGATTTAAAAAATAGCGATAAAGGAACTCTTGCCCTCCATACAATTCTTGACTGCCAACAAACAGAAGCTACAATAGTTGGTGGCGAAATTATATAGAAACTCTATCTTCTATTGCACGTGCAAGCGATAGTGTATCAACACTATCAAGCGAAATGCCTGTTGGTACCCCTTGAGCAATTTTGGTAAATTGTAGATTAAGATCTTCTAATTGGCTTTCGATATAGAGCATCATTGTATCGCTTGCAATCGATGGAGCAAATGCAAATATTAACTCCTCAACCCCATCTAATGCATTACGAAGATGAACAAGATCAAATGTGTCAATATCACTTAGAACATAGTAAAGACCATTATATTGGCCTACTTTTTCAATTGTTAATATATCTTTTGCACTCTCAACTAAACAGAGCTTTGTTCTATCACGCAACTCATCACTACAGATATGGCAGAGTTCATCTTGACTTAAATTATTACATCTACGACATCTCTGGATCGATTCGACTGCCTGTTCAATTGCATATGCAAGCTTCATACCATCATATGAACCCTCACTGACAATATGGTAGGCTAATTTGAGTGCACTCTTTTGTCCAATACCTGGAAGAGCCGCAAAAGCATCAACTAGGTTATTAAAAGAAGTAAGCTCATTACTTTTCATAATCGACAACTTTGGTATACTCTGCAAGCTCTTTAATACTCTTTACGACCTCTTGGTGTGCAGGGTGTGGCGAGTAGATCTCTAAGCCCTCTTTAGTATCAAAAGTTGCTGTTAAAACAAGATCCATGGCTCTCTCTGATGGCTTAAAATTGAGTCCAACCTCCATGCTCTTTAGAGGTTCAATAGCATCAACAAGTCGCTCTAATCTCTCTTTAATATCTACTATCTGCTCTTTGGTTGTACTATCTTTAAATTTAATCATTACAATATGTAAAATCACAATTATCCCTTTATAAAATAATTATCTCGAATTATATAATATTGTGCTAAAATTACGCAAAAAATCAAAGGTAAAATTGAATGGAAGATCTTTGTTACTACGAAGTTTTACAAGTATCAAAAGATGCAACAACAACAGAGATAAAAAAGGCTTATCGTAAATTAGCAATACAGTACCATCCCGATAAAAATAAAGGGAATAAAGAAGCAGAAGAGAAATTTAAACTTATCAATGAGGCCTACTCGGTACTAAGCGACCCCAAAAAGCGTGAGATCTATGATCTATATGGCAAAGAGGGATTAAATGGTACACATACACATGGAAGTGGTGGCTTTAGCAGTAGTATGGATGATATTATGGATATCTTCAACTCCATGTTTGGAGATAGTTTTGGTTTTGGACAAAGATCGCAACAGCGTTCGAGCATGAACTATATGCTCGATATAGAACTAGAGATCAATTTAGAGTTTAATGAAGCTATTTTTGGTTGCGAAAAAGAGGTTACTATTAAATATCTTGAACCGTGTAGTAGTTGTAGTGGAACTGGTGCTAAAGATGGTGAACTTGCAACATGTAACTACTGCCATGGACATGGACAGATGGTTATGCGTCAAGGCTTTATGACTTTTACTCAAGAGTGTCCTAAATGTCATGGTTCAGGAAAAATTACACGCGAAAGATGTAAAGTGTGTAAAGGAGTTGGCGGTATTGAAAAGAGTGAAAAGGTCACTATCTCAATACCTCCTGGAATCAATATAGGAAATCGACTAAGAGTTCCTGGCAAAGGTAATATTGATAGATACGGACATAGAGGGGATCTCTATATCCACTTCGATATAGAAG
>JALWMN010000022.1 GCA_027083895.1 Campylobacteraceae bacterium | reverse complement strand
GTTCCCTTTCTCGCATTTGCCTCAATCTCCTCTATAAGACTCTTAATGGTCTTTAGCTGCTCTGGATAGGCAGTCACTGCTATCATATTATTTGCTTTAAAAGAGATTACTTTACTATTTCTACCAAGGAGTGGCTTTATCTTTGCCCGAATAACAGCAGCATTAGAGTATTTTAGAGGAAAGAGTACAGTCTGCATCAATTTAGCATTTGAGACCTGCTTGCTCACCTTTAAACCAGAGCTTGCAGCCTCACTTGCCTTGACAACCTCTAAAAAATCTCCATGATCAATAAGAGCATACCCTTTACTCGCTAAGATTGAGTTTGCTAAAGAGAAAAGCGAACTCTTTTTTATCTTTTTAGTCGCAACAAAATCGACTTTGCCATTAAGATTACCATTTATCAAAACATTTTTTCCAGTAATCTTTCCAACCAATTTTACAAATTGATTGAGATCCATATTGTTAAATTGTGCCTCTATCATCTCTTCCGCATTCACTGTAACAATTGAAAGTAGCACTATAAGTAGTATATTTTTAACGAACTTCATACTCTAACTCCTTGATTTCATTTCCTCGTTTAATTGTAAATGTTGCTGCTGTCATTGTATCTAAGTTCTTAAAGAACTCAATTGGAACCTTTAGGTTATTTAATGGCTCACCATTGACTGCTATTATTATATCACCTTTTTGAATACCCAATTTAGAAAAATCGCTTCCCTTTTTTATATAATTGACTCTAAACCCCTCTAGCTTACCATCAACCATATATGGTACCGCATTAATACTCTTTTGAATCTGCCGCAAATTAGTTCTATATCGATCAAAGAGATCTCTTGGAATTATAGTTGTCTCGCCCTCTTTATGTGGAGAAAGTGCTGCAGCTTGCGAGGTAGCTTGCTGCTCTCTTTTTTTTATCTCTTTAGATTGCTTAGGTGTACTTGGTGTAATACTACTCTTAGAAGCACTCCTGCTTGTACTCTTTTGCTCTTTGTTTTTATAAAGATCAAGCTTATAGAGCTTACTTCCCTTTTGAAATGTAGCAACTGTACCCTTTAGGTTAACTAATTTATACCCCTCTAGCTTTTCACCTAAACCAAGCACTACACTTTTTCCTAAATACTCAATTACAACATACTTTTTCTTATTCGAATTGTATAGCCCCTTAAAGAGGAAAGACTCTATCTTCTCAGGTATAATCTGTTTCTTTACTGGCTTTGGAATCTTTACCACTTTAGGTGGCTTCTTATGTACTATTGGTTTTACCACCTCCTTTTTTGATGCTAAATTGTAGTGGTAGTAGAGAGGCTTTAGAGCAACTTTTTGCTTTGTATCAACACCTTTTTTTGGTAAAGAGCGAAAATCAATAATGCTCCAACCCCCCTTTGCAACTACGAGCCCAAGTAAAAGAGCAACAAGAGAGCCAGCAAAATCTTTTTTAGAATTTCGACTCATAGTACCACCCTTTCTTAGCTTTTTTGAGGACTCTTTTGAGAGGCTCTATATTTTTTGGCTCGACAATATCGATATGCACTAAGCGATTTTTAAGATCAATAGTGCCATGTGCAACGCCAAAGCTCCCATTGCTATCTAACTTTATTGTAAATGGCTTTAGAAGTGAGTGCTTTAAGTGCAACTGTGCAACTGTGATATCTCCTAACTCCTTTGCGATTCCTAATGGCTCAAGATTAGTGAGTTTAACACTATTTATAAAGATATATGGCTTAA
>JALWMN010000021.1 GCA_027083895.1 Campylobacteraceae bacterium | reverse complement strand
ATGATATTGGTGAGTATAAAAATCCACTTCCAGCTGGTTGGGCTTGGTCGTTTGTAGGTGTATTAATTTGGGCTATATGGTACTTTTTATGGGGATATCCACTTAATGCATACAGCCAAATTGGTGAGTGGAATGAAGAGACAAAAGCTTATAATACTAAGTTTGAAGCAAAGCATAAAGATGCAAATGCAACAACTTTAGGTCAGATGGGTGAATCAATTTTCTTAGTTCAGTGTGCACCTTGTCATGGTAATGATGGTGATGGTTTAGAAGGTAAAGCTCACGACTTAACAAAAAGAATGAGTAAAGAGCAAGTTCTTTCAGTTATTAAGAATGGCTCACACTACTTTAAGTACTCTTTAGGTGCAATGCCTCCTGGTTTAGTGCAAGGAAAAGATGCAGAGGCAGTTGCTGAGTATGTTGCAAATGGCTTAAAGGGTGATGCACCAGCAGCTTGGGGAACTTGTGCAGGGTGTCATGGTCAAGATGGTAAAGGAAATGGTGGAACTGCACCTAACTTGGTTGAATTTGATGCAACTTTAATTGATCAAGTATTAAAGCATGGAAAAGAGGGTAGTATAGGTAAAATGCCATCATTTGTAAATAGATTTACTCCAGTTCAAGAGAAAGCTCTTGCAGAGTATATTAAAACATTATCAAGCGGAAAGTAAGGAGTAGAGTATGGCAGAAAATACAAGTAGAGGTTTATTTACTCTAAATGGTATTACAGGAATGTTAATTGCAACTACATTGCTATTAGGGATTTTATTCTTTTTGGTATCAAATGCTATAGCAATCCAAAAGAGAGAGGCAAAGCACTTTTATGATCCAGCTCCAATTGTAAATAGCTTGGATAATGTTAAAAAGATTAGCAAAGAGAATGCTAAGTATGATCTTTCAAAACTATAAGGGGTAAAGAATGGATAAATTAATTACACTACTATTAGTTATTACTGCAGCAATTACTGCTTGGGCAGTATTGACTCCAAATCACCTATTTATCTCTTAATATGAGAGTAAGAGCAAGCTTTGCCTTGCTTATGCTTTCTCTTCTTATAAATTTTTTAAATGCTAACTTTCTTTTTAATGATCATCTCGTTTCACCAAAAGCTGCTGAGTATATTGAGAAGATGGGAAGTGAGTTAAAGAGTAAGCTAGATATAAATGCTTACTTGGTAACAACAAATGAGAAGATCAATCGAGGCGTAAGTGTTTATCAATTTTTAAAGAGATATGAAGAGAAGTTAAGCAAGCCATACATTGGGATTGTATTTGCTCCCAACTCTAAAAGAATCCATATTGTAGCATCTAATAAGAGCTTACTAGAGAGTATAGATAAAGAGAGAGTTTTAGATTATGCAATTAAAGTAATTGCAAGTAAAGATAGCAACTCTTTACAGAGCAAGTTTGATGTAGGTTTAGTGCAAGCCTATTCAGAACTTGCAGATGAGTTTGCCAACTCAAGAGGGGTGAAGCTAAAATCTACTATTAAAGATAGTGGAAGATGGGTTCTAAAAGTTGTAAATGCTCTTATAGTTATTGGTTCTTTAATAGTAATTTGGATATATTTCATTGCACCTATTTTAAGAAAAAGAGAGAGATAAGAAACTCTCTCTTTAATTGATAAAATGATAGAGGTTGCATATTGTTGTCTCTCTCATTTTATTATTCTGGAGAGTATAATGAGCAAAAATGAGAATAGTGGTAAATATTGGCCATATATGATTTTAGG
>JALWMN010000020.1 GCA_027083895.1 Campylobacteraceae bacterium | reverse complement strand
TCCCATTGGTATATAGGGGTAAACTTTATCTGGAAAGGCATTTTTAGGATTATAATCAGTTGTTAAATATGGTGCAGGGTCAGAGATTAAAAAGAATGTCTCTGGCTTAGAAATATTCGCATAGATACGAATCTTAGCTTGCTTGTATTGATCAAGAGTTTGAACATCAACAACTACGCCTACTGGAATATCCGGGAAAAATATATTATCTAATCCACTTGTCTTTACAATATCTCCAATGGTAACTTTTGACCATCTGGGAATAAATTTAACTATCATCCCTTTTTTATTATCTCCTTGAGCAATTCCAGGAACTCTTTTCTGGCCAATTGATACGCCAAAAGTACATTTAGGATGTGAGAGTAAATAGGCATAGAATTTACCTTCAATATTTTGTACTATACCAGCAGCAACATCCTCTTGAATTAAACCATAAAGCTGTTTTTCACTTTTTAGCAGCTCTTTTGGGGTTGTAAGTAAAATTTCATCTAAACGGTTGAGTTTTACATAAGAGATTGTATTGACAAGGTATATACTTTTATAGGGTTTTCTCTTCAAAGATGGTAGAAGATGATAGATATCCGAGAGCTGTTTTATATAGTGCGACTGCTCTATAAGGAGTTTTTTTAGTTTATTATTCTCTTCTTTAAGTGAAAGAACAAGCTGATGTTGGTGTATGTAGCTATCACCCATATCGCTAAAGTTGTGATAGGCATTTTTAATAGGATTAATAAGATCTAAAAAGAAACTTTTAACGGCACCACTATATTTTGTATTAATTATAAATAGAATAAGTAGGATTAGAAGAATAAGGGTGCCTCTTTTCTTCATCTCTACTCTTAATCCTCATAGGTTGTTTGTTGTAGTAGATCTATCTCATTGAGTGCTTCACCTGTACCTTTTGCAACTGCTAAGAGTGGCTCATCTGCAATATAGACTGGAAGTTTAACAGTCTCAGAGAGATACTCATCTAAACCTCTAATTAATGAACCTCCACCTGTAAGAACAATACCATTTTCGACTATATCTCCAGCCAATTCTGGAGGTGTTTGCTCTAAAACACTTTTGAGTGCTTCAGCAATCTGGTGGAGAGAGTCTGAGATCGCTTCTCGTATATGTTCACTTGTAATCTCTATAGATTTAAGGCTTCCTTCTACTTGGTCTCGCCCTTTTACCATAGTTTTAAGAGGCTCATCAAGTTTAATTGCGGTTCCAATATCAATTTTTAGCTTCTCTGCAACACGATCACCAATGAGTAAATTAAAGTTTTTCTTAAGATAATCCATGATTGCTGCATCAAATTTATCGCCTGCAACACGGATAGATTTACTAATAACTAGGCCACCCAAAGAGGTAACACCAATCTCTGTTGTACCTCCACCTATATCTACAACTAAGTTTCCATTTGGATCTTTTACTGGTAATCCTGCTCCAATAGCTGCAGCCATAGGTTCTTCAATAAGGTAGACGCTTCGAGCTCCTGCATTGAGAGCTGACTCTCTAACAGCTTTTCTTTCAACTTGTGTAAGACCATAGGGTACACAAATAATTATGCGTGGCGAAGCAAAAATACCCTTGCCATTTACTTTACGAATGAAGTACTCAATCATCATCTCAGTTGTATTAAAGTCTGCAATAACACCATCTCGCATTGGTCGAATTGCTTTAATTGAGCCAGGAGTTTTACCAATCATCTCCTTTGCCTCTTGACCAACTGCTAAGATCTCCTCTTG
>JALWMN010000019.1 GCA_027083895.1 Campylobacteraceae bacterium | reverse complement strand
TAGATGAAGAGGTAGCTAAAAGAGTAGCCCAAGAGCAGATGCTACTTATGCAAAGCAGAATGGCAAGTCTGGGGCAGATGATAGATGCAATTGCCCACCAGTGGAGACAGCCATTAATGAATATAAATGCTAACTTAATGAATATAGATAGAGGAATAGAAAATAGAGAGAAGCCAAAAATGCTACAGGAGAAGATACTTGATATTTTTGAAATAACTTCGCATATGTCTAATACTATAGAGGATTTTAGAAATTTACTCAAGATAGAGCAAAATAGAGAGAAGTTTAGATTAGATGATTTATTAAATCATGTAACGAAGATGATGAAAAGTACTTTAAAATCTATAGATTTAACAAAGTCATGTAGTAAAGATTTATTGGTTAATGTATGCAAGAGTGAACTCTCTCAAGTGTTAATAATTATATTAAGCAACTCAGCAGAGATGTTAAAAATTAAAAAAATAGCACATAAAAAGATAGATATTACTGTAGAAGTAATTAATGAGCAGTGTATCATTACTATATCCGACAATGCTGGAGGTATTGATAGAGAGAATATAGATAAGATATTCGACCCATACTTTACAACTAAAAAACAGACAGGTGGAACCGGACTTGGACTATATATAGCAAGAATTATTGTAGAGCACAATATGAAAGGAAAAATTTTAGTAAGAAATGGTAAAGATGGTGCTCTATTTAAAATTATTATTCCTTTAAGTGAGTGTTGAGCCATAATAATGCCAAAATTTGTAGGATTGTTGAAAAATATTACACTCTATTACACTTTTTTGTAATAATAGTACAAAAGGAGAAATAAATGAAAAATTTACTTAAAAATTTTACCATCCTTTATGTAGAAGATGAACCAAGTGTTCAAAAGAGTATGTTGGAGTATTTAAAGAGTTACTTTAAAGAGGTATTTGTAGCCTCTGATGGAAAAGAGGGGTTAGAGAAGTATCATGCACATAAGCCAGATGCTATGTTGTTAGATGTTGATTTACCCTATTTGGATGGATTAAGTTTAGCAAAAGAGGTGAGAGCTGTAGATAAAAAGGTTAGTATAGTTATGCTTACAGCATTTACAGAGCAAGAGAAACTCTTAAAAGCGACAGAGTTGAAGTTATTAAAATATTTAGTTAAACCGATAGATATAGTAGCTTTTAAAGAGACACTAGACTTACTAGCCCAAGAGTTAACTGATAGCTCAAAAGATGTTATAGTTCTAGGGAATGGATATAGTTGGAATTTAAATAGTGAAAGTCTATATTTCAATAGAGATAAAATAGAGTTGACAACAAAAGAGATACTTTTACTCAAACTTTTTATAGAAAATAGACACAGTAGCATAAGTTTCGAGACTATTATGGCAGAGGTATGGGTAGATGATTTTGATAAAGAGATTTCTTTTAATAGTGTAAAAAATTTAGTTAGTTCTCTTAGGAAGAAGCTTCCAAAAGATTGCCTTAAAAGTGTTTATGGAAAAGGGTATATGCTTTGTTGAAGCAGAATTAAACCTTTACTTGTGAGACATTAGAAGAGAATTTGTAGCCTCTTCTTCTTACTGTGTGGATTACTTGGAAGCCTAAAATGCTTTTTAGACGTTTTCTGATTTGGTTTATTGCAACTTCTACAGTGTTGTCACTTACATACTCTGGCTCTTCCCAAAGGGCATTTATTATCTCATCTTTAGAGAATACTCTTTGATTTCTTAGTGCTAAGTATACTAATATATC
>JALWMN010000018.1 GCA_027083895.1 Campylobacteraceae bacterium | reverse complement strand
CGATTGTTCTATATAATTATAGATAGTAAAGACGAGAGGTATTACTATGAAAAAATATACTGGTACTAAACAAAAGATATTTGAGACTGCACTAAAACTATTTGCAAAACAGGGCTATAAAGCAACCACAATGCGTCAAATAGCAAAAGAGATTGGAATACAACAGAGTGCTATCTATAACCATTTTAAGAGTAAAGAAGCAATTTTAGATGCAATTATTGATCAATTATCTAATAGCTATTTAATCAATGTATTTGAAAATAAAGAGCCACAAGAGATCTATAAAAAAGGAAGAGGTGTACTCAAAAATATTGCCAATATCTTTAAATTAATGACTTACGATACAAAAACGGATCTACTATTTCGTTTTTTAATGCAAGAGCTTTTTAACAACACTAAATTAAGGCTCTTCTATAATGAAGAGTTTTATCAAAAAAATGTAAAAAAGCTCTCAGCAATTTTCTTTATGATGATGCAAGATGAAATGATCGAGTCTACAGATCCACTCTTTTTAGCCAATGAGTTCTTCTCGCCACTTTTCTTTTATCAATTGCAAATAACCAGACTTAAAGCGGATAATCAATCAACCTCAGCAGCGGCTACACTCTTTGAAAAGCATGCAGAGTTTTTCTGGGAGAAGATTAAAATAAAAGAGCCAAAACAAGAGACACTCTTTTAATGGTTCAAATTGAACTACTTCTTCTCGTTTATCACACTCCCCTCCTCTTTTAAAAGTTTTGCTTCATAAAGAAACTGAGATGGTTTATACTCTGTTTTTTTAATCTTATCATACTTTGCAAATGAGAGATAGAGTCGCTTTTTTGCTCTAGTTACTGCAACATAAAAGAGTCTTCTCTCCTCTTCAATCCCACCATTTTTGCTCATCAATTTTCTATTTGGAAATCTTCCATCTGAGAGATCAACAATATAGACATCTTCAAACTCTAACCCTTTAGAGGCATGAACCGTCAATAGATTCACCCCCTCCCCTTCGCTCATCTCACCGCCACCAAGAATCATTGCATTTAAAAAGCGGCTTAGATCTGAATATGGTTTAGATAACTCCAAAAGAAGTTTTGCTTTATTGTATATTCGTTGTTTTGCTTGCTCTTTTCTCTCTTTATCAATTTCACCACTTTTTAATTTTGCTCTTTGGGTAGCAAGAAGATCAACTATATATCCATAAAGAGTGGATCGAATTATCTTATCTATAAGTCTATTAGAACTCTCATGCACATCAAGAGAGTCAAAAAGTAACTGATATTTCTCAAAATAGTCCAATGCATCGCTCTCAACTCGAGCCATTTTAGCAATTGGATGTCTAAGAACTCTTTGGGATATCCTACTATTTTCAAAGCGAGTAGGTAGAGCAGATATATCATGGTCATCAAAGAGCCCCAACTGTCTATTACTACTCTTTGTTAATTTAGGTAATTCATTACGAACTGGACTTTTAATTCCTTGTAGTATATCTCCATCGCCGCAGTAAGTTAACGTTAAGAAGATATCCTTTGCCAATGCAGCACCAACACTTTTAGCGTATTCAAATGTATGGATAAATGCCATTAAATCTTTGCCATTTATAAGGAGGGTTAGAATATCGAGTATATAACGAATCTCTTTAGCATCAAAAAAACTTGTGCCTCCTTTTCTCTTGCAAGGTATACCAATCTCTCGTAAGCTAGCCTCTAATCCATCAGCACTTGAGTTATTCCGAAAGATAATTGCAATCTCTTCATATGGAGTATTACTCTCTTTAATCATTTGTGCAATTGTTTGATACTGTTCAAAGAGTGTATCAAATATAAGAAGCTTTGGTGGAACTGAACTCTCTTTATTGCCCACATGCAACTCTTTTGGATAGATTCTTTCATTATTGCTTATTACTCTATTTGCTAATGTTAAAATATCTTTTGTAGATCTATAGTTAATTGAGAGTGAGTATACTTGCGAATCTTTATATCTTTGAGAAAACGTTGCAATATTCTCTATATTTGCCCCATTAAAAGCATAAATACTCTGATCATAATCACCAACACAAAAAAGAGACTTGGGTTGCAGTGCATTCAGTAATGCCTCTTGAAGGGTATTTGTATCTTGGTACTCATCTACAAGTACCTCATCAAAGATAATTGGATCCTTTTTAAGCTCTTTAATTGTTAAAATGAGCAGATCATTAAAAGATGCAAAACCATACTCTTTTTTTGTCATCTCAAACTCATCAATAATATCTTGATAGATATCTAGTAGAGTAATATGCTCTTTATACCGTTTTTCCATCCAATTATGAAAACTCTCTAGTGTAGCATTTTGATAAAGTGAATAGAGTTCATAAAGATATGTTGCAGAAAAAGGTTTTGTCTCTAAATGGAGACGATGAAACTCTCGCTTATCATATATACTACGAAAGAGTGTCTTTAATTCACTTGGCTGTTTTAGCGTTAACTTTGGATATCGCTTCTTTAACCACCTATAAGAAACTGCATGAAATGTTCCAGCCTCAATTTGATCTATTATAGATGGATCAAAATAGCGTTTTAGTCTCGCTATCATCTCTGCTGCAGCTTTATTTGTAAATGTTAAAAGAAGAATTTTTGATGGATCAGTACCATTTTGGAGTAGATATGCTATTCGACCAACAATTGTAGAAGTTTTTCCAGTGCCTGCACTTGCAATTATTAAATTTTTACCACTTGTAGCTGTAGCAGCATGAAGTTGCTGCTTGTTAAGTAGCTTTAGTGGCATTATTTAAGAGCGTTTTCCTAGAATATAGTAAGTATTTTTATTCTCTACTTTCTCTAAGTCAACTTTATATTTGTTTGCCCATGCATTAATGATTTCAATAAACTCTTCAATCTCTCTAGTCTCTTTTGCATCACTTTTGAGTTTTAAATATGGTTTAGAGTTTGACATTGCAACTGTAGCACCAATCTTCTTTAACTCATCATTTAACGAAAAAATATGTTTCGCAAACTCAAAAAAACCAGGCGTATTCTCAATAATCTCATTTAACTGTTTTTTTGTAGCCTCAGTAACTGGATAGTCTAACTGAATTAAAAGATTTTCTACATCTGCTTTAATACTCATAAATCACCTTTATCAAAAATTTTTTGTATGGAATTTTAGCAAAATTATTTAAGTCTTGCAAGAAGTACACGATAATGTTTTAAATTTTGGAAAGCTTTTTCATATCTCCATCGCAAAACAAACTCAATAATCTCATTTTTAAACTCTGTATCAAGTGTCTCTGCTTTCCCAAAGTATCCTAAAGAGATATTTTTCGCTTTCTTTTTACCATTTTTATCTGGTTCATATGTTATTGCAATAATTTGAACATATTTTCCAGCACGAATTTCACCAAAATCCTCCTCTTTTAACCCTACTCCACTTATATTCATCGCTTTATACATGAAGAGGTTTTCAATTTCAGGAGCTTTTTTAGCAATATCAAGCTTTTTATAGAGATCTAACATCTTAACTAGATTCTCTATTCGAACTGGATCGGAATTATAATCTAACTCTATTGCATTTGCTAACTCTTTTGGGATCTTCGAGAGATTTTCACTCTTTTTATCTTCTTTATCTCCATCTGTTAAAGAAGATATATCTATAGTAAAGAGGTCTTCACTCTTAGAACTCTTTTTCTCTTTAATTTTTTGCTTCAGGCGTTCATTTATACTGCGAAGCCTTTCAACACTTACCCCCATGACCCCTCCAACAAAATTTTACACTTTTCCATTAAAAAGAATTATCTTTTGATACAATAACAGATTTCATTACTTAATATAAAAATAATATTTATTAATTTAATTAACACTTCAATTTTATTTGTTAAAATATCACTCCAAAATATAACTACTTTAGAGTATTAAGGAAAGGAATATCTAATTATACTCTAATGCCCAAATGGCTGTAGTTAAAACAAAAAATAGGAAACCAAATGGACTATTTAGAGATAGAAGGGGGCCATAAGCTAAATGGCGAAGTCACAATTAGTGGTGCCAAAAATGCAGCATTGCCAATTATTGCAGCTACACTTCTTAGTAACAAGCCAGTAAAATTAAGTAATCTTCCAAATGTTGTAGATATTAGAACACTACTAAAACTACTTACTATGCTTGGTGCAAAAGTTGAACATAATAATACAGAAGCTATTATAGATTGCTCAAATATAACATCTACAAAAGCTATCTATGATATTGTTGCACAAATGAGAGCCTCAATTCTCGTTTTAGGACCACTTTTAAGCCGATTTAAAGAGTGCTCAGTTAGCCTTCCTGGAGGGTGTGCAATTGGACAAAGGCCCATTGATTTGCACATAAAAGCTGTTGAGTCTTTAGGTGCAGATGTAACACTCAAAGAGGGGTACGTTGTTGCCAATGCCAAAGATTCTCTTATTGGGAATAAAATAATTTTTGATAAAATCACTGTTGGTGGTACAGAAAATGCTGTAATGGCTGCAGCTATGGCTAAAGGTGTTACAGAGATCGTTAATGCAGCTAAAGAGCCTGAGGTTGTGCAGCTTTGCCAAATGCTCGATATGGGTGGTGCCAAGATAGAAGGAATTGGCACTAGCAAACTTAAAATTCATGGTACTAATGGAGAGCCTTTAGAGTATAAAGAGGATATTAGCATCATTCCAGATAGAATAGAAGCAGGAACCTATCTATGTGTTGGTGCAATTACAAATTCAAAAATTACACTTCATAATGTCAATTGTGAACATATTCAAACCCCTATAGAGAAATTAGAGAGTATGGGGTGCAGTTTCACTCAAAATAGTAACTCAATTACAATCCACCCTACCAATAGACTTAGAGGTGTAAACATTATTACAACTGAATATCCTGGCTTTCCAACCGATATGCAAGCACAATTTATGGCAGTAGCAACTTTAGCAGAAGATGAGAGCTTAATAGAAGAGAGACTCTTTGAAAACCGCTTTATGCATGTAAGCGAGCTTAACCGTTTAGGTGCAGATATTTGGCTAAAAGGAAATGTTGCAGCTGTAAGACCAGTAAAAGAGCTACATGGTGCTGAAGTGATGGCAACAGATTTAAGAGCTAGTTCCGCATTAGTAATTGCTGCACTTGCTGCTAAAGGAACATCAAAAATTCGAAGAATTTACCATCTAGATAGAGGTTATGATAGATTAGAAGAGAAACTATCAAATCTAGGAGCAAAGATAGTTAGAAAAAAAACTCAATAAAAGCTTTACATTTTTTAGATATAATCGCAACAAATTTTAGAGGGGAAGTAAAAGTGAGAACACACTACTGTGCTGATATAAACGAAGAACATATAGGTCAAGAGGTAACAGTTGCTGGATGGGTATCTAGCCGAAGAGATCATGGAGGTGTCATATTTATTGATATTAGAGATAATGACGAAGTAGTACAATTGGTTTGCGACCCAGCTGACAGCCAAGAGGCTCACAAAGTTGCAGATGAAGTAAGAGACCAATATGTACTTATTGCAACTGGTAAAGTTAGAGCTAGAGGCGAAGGTTTAGAGAATCCAAAGCTTAAGACTGGAAAAGTAGAGATTGTTGTAAGTAACCTTATTATAGAAAATCGCTCTTTGCCTATGCCATTTGATTTGGATGACCCAAAAGTTAACGAAGAGATTAGATTAAAGTATAGATATTTAGATTTAAGAAGACAAAAGATGCACAATATCTTTAAGCTTAGATCAAAAGCTGCAATTGCTGCTAGAAACTCTTTAGCAAATCAAAACTTTTTAGAGGTAGAAACACCAGTACTTACAAAAAGTACACCAGAGGGTGCAAGAGACTACTTAGTACCAAGCCGTGTATTTCCTGGAGAGTTTTTTGCACTTCCACAATCGCCTCAATTATTTAAACAGCTTTTAATGGTGTCAGGTTTTGATAGATACTTTCAGATTGCAAAGTGTTTTAGAGATGAAGATTTAAGAGCAGATAGACAACCAGAGTTTACACAAATAGATGTAGAGATGAGTTTTTGTACTCAAGATGATGTAATTGCAGTTGCAGAGCAGCTAATTAGAGATATATTTACTGCGTGTGGTAAGGGCGATAAACTACCAGAAAAATTTGAGAGAATGCCTTACGATGAAGCGATGGAGAAGTATGGTTCAGATAAACCAGATTTACGCTTCGATATGGCAATGGTAGATGTTATCGATATCTTTGCTAGATCAACTAACGAAATCTTTAGCGATATTGCAAAAGATAAAAAGAGAAATAGAATAAAAGCTCTCAAGGTTCCAAATGGCGATAATATCTTTAGTAAACGCCAAATGAAAGGCTTTGAAGATTATGTTAGAAAATTTGGAGCTAAAGGACTTGGTTACTTCCAAATGAAAGAAGATGGACTAAAGGGGCCACTTACTAAGTTCTTTAGCGAAGATGACTTAAAAGAGATTATTGATAGATGCGAAATTAAAGTTGGTGATGTAGTCTTTTTTGGTGCAGGTGAGAAAAAGATTGTACTAGATTATATGGGACGCTTTAGACTCTACTTAGCTGAGTTAATGGATATTATTAATAAAGATGAGTATCGCTTTGTATGGATAGTAGACTTCCCAATGTTCGAGGTTGAAGATGGTAAAGTAAAAGCCCTACACCACCCATTTACAATGCCACAATTAAACGAAAATGGCGAATTAGAGTATGACGATATAGAAGATTTAAAATCTATTGCTTACGATATTGTTCTCAATGGTACAGAGCTTGGAGGTGGTTCTATTCGTATCCATAAAGAGGATATTCAAGAGCAGGTATTTAAGCTTCTTGGAATCGAAGAGGAAGAGGCTAACGAGAAGTTTGGGTTCTTGTTAGATGCTCTTAAATTTGGTGCACCTCCTCATGGTGGTTTTGCACTAGGATTTGATAGATTAATTATGCTTTTAGCAAACACAGATAGTATTAGAGATGTTATTGCCTTCCCTAAAACACAAAGAAGTCAGTGTTTATTAACTCAAGCTCCTTCAGATATAGATACAGAGCAGTTAAAAGAGTTAGGTTTAAGAATTAGAAGAAATATCAACAACTAGGAGAATTTTATGAAAAAACTTTTTTTAATTATTGGTGCACCAGGAAGCGGAAAAACAACAGATGCAAGTATCATAGCAGAGCGTAATAGCGATAAGATAAACCACTACTCTACTGGCGATATGCTTAGAGCAGAAGTTGCAAGTGGCAGCGAACTAGGTAAAGAGATAGATAGCTACATCTCTAAAGGGCAGTTAGTGCCTCTACAAATAGTATTAAACACAATTATTAATGCTATTAAAAATAGTGATAAAGATATTGTAATTATCGATGGTTTCCCAAGAAGTGTAGAGCAGATGGTAGAGTTCGATAAGTTGCTAGAAAACGAAGATGAGATAGAGTTAATCGCTGTAATCGAAGCTAGAGTGAGTGAAGAGGTTGCAAAACAAAGAATTTTAGGGAGAGCTGCAGAGGCAGCACCAGGCGAACAAAGAAGCGACGATAACGAAGAGGTATTCTATAATAGAATGAAAATCTACAACGAACCTTTAGCAGATATTCAAAAGTTCTACACAGAAAAAAATCTATTAAAAGTAATAGATGCTGAGCGAGAGTTAGAACCAATCGTTGCAGAGATGGAAGCTTTTGTAAAAGAGAGTGCTGGTATCTAAAAGCCCTACTTTGGGCTAAAATTTATATAACTTCTTTTTAAAATCTACTATATTACCCTTTGAGTCTACCTCTACTCCTTCAGATTTTAAAAGTTCTATTTTTTTCTTAACACCTAATTTATGAGTATACTCCCCTACTTTACCACTGCTAAGCACTACCCTATGGCAAGGAACGTTTGGAGCATTAGGATTTTTGCCAATAGCAGTAGCTACTGCTCTAACTGCCCTGCTTTTATTTATAGCTTTTGCTATCTCTTTATATGTACTTACTTTTCCTTTTGGAATCTCTTTTAATTTACTCCAAACCGCTTTTTCAAACTCTGTTGCCAT
>JALWMN010000017.1 GCA_027083895.1 Campylobacteraceae bacterium | reverse complement strand
TATACCGGAGTAATTGGTAAAGATATTCTACAAAAGCTTCAAAATGCAAAAGAGAGCTATGAGATTATGGTGCATCCAAGTGTTATAGCACTCGATAGAGATGTCCGCTTCTATGATGCAGTAGAAAAAGCTTACCGTGTCTCAAAAGATAGAGAAAAAGAGCTCGAAGCTGTATTGGCACTCAAAAGATGATTAGAAAAATATTCGATAAAACCTTTTTTCGTTTTGTTGGTGTGGGTATTATTAATACTATAATAGGGTACCTAATTATTCTATTTTTCTTCCATATTGTAGGTTTAAGTTATAGCTACTCCTACTTTATTAGTTATGTTATAGGCATTATTATAAGCTTTTTTCTAAACAGAAAACTTGTCTTCTTTAGCAATAAGAGTAAAATAAGAGAGTTTGCAAAATTTCTTACTGCTTTTGCAATCTCTTACATCACAAGCTACTATGGGCTCCGCTTTATAGTAGAAAATAATTTAATGCCAACAGATTATGCTTTTTTTGTTGGAATGGTTATCTATAGTACCCTCTTTTACCTTTTGAATCGTTTTGTGACCTTTCGATAATAGCTTTTAGTAACTTGGTTAGTCAAATTTTTACCAAATTCAATATACATTTGGAGTGAAGTGAGAATTGATCCTTAGTAGTGATCTTGAGGGGATGGATAAGTGGAGTTATTTTTGTGCAGTACGTTTTAGATAATTCCATGCTATCAATACAATTACTGCTAAAATGAGTGGTGCAATGTATGGTTTGTCTTTTATGAAATTAAAAATCTTAATAATAATCTCGCTTGAGTAGTATGAAAGTAGCCCAATAGTTGCAACAAAAACAATAGATGCAAAGAAGTTATAGAATATAAACTTTTTAAAGTCATACTTTCCAAGTGCCATAATAATTGGGATAAGTGTTTTTACTCCATAGATGAACTTTTGGATAAATATAGCTGCCACCCCATACTTTTTCATAATTAGTTTAGTTAGAGCGATCTTTCTGCGGTGTTTTGCAAGATATTTTTGAATATCTCTTTTATGGTATTTTGCTAGATAGAATAAAAAGTTATCTCCCATAAAGTTAGAGATTGCAGCAACTATAAGAGCTAGCGGCAAGTTTATGTGCCCTAGATAGGCAAAGACCCCTGCAGTTGCAACAATGAGCATAGAGCCGCCAAAAGAGAAGAAGGCAATTGCCAAATACCCCCATGTCTCAAGAGAGGAGAAATCCATACTTTATACCTTTTTTGGGTATGATTATACTTAGTAAAGCTGAGAGCTAAGAGCCAAGAGCTAAGAGCAATAAAGTTGTTTGATACTTAAACAGTTAAGCATGGCTACTTAGTTGGCTCTTTGCTCAAAGCCCTCAGCTCTGAGCTTTTTCGACCAAAGGGAGAACTCTATGGCATCTGGTTTTTTTGCCCTGCTTGATGATATAGCACTCTTAATGGATGATGTTGCAGTTGCATCTAAAGTTGCAGCAAAAAAGACAGCAGGAGTATTGGGTGATGATTTAGCAGTAAATGCAGCAAAAGCCTCTGGATTTGAGGCATCTCGAGAACTGCCAGTACTTTGGGCGATAACAAAGGGATCGCTCATAAATAAGGTGATTATTGTTCCTCTATTGTTGCTACTGAATTATTACTTTCCTCAAATCATTGTGCCAATACTGCTTTTGGGGGCTCTATTTCTCTCTTATGAGGGAGCACATGGGGTGTGGGGGTATCTTTTCCCACACGAAGCAAGCCATAACGAAGAGCCAATGAGTGAGAAAGAGAAGATCCGCTCAGCAATTATTACAGATTTTATCCTCTCAATCGAGATTGTTCTTATCGCACTAGCAAGTGTTGATGGATTAGATGCCACAAAGCAAGCAGTAGTTGTCTCGCTTATTGCAGTTGGTGCTACAGTTGGAGTCTATGGATTAGTTGCACTCTTGGTACGCCTAGATGATATTGGGTATGCTTTAGCAAAGGGGCAAAAAGAGGGGAGCTTTAAGTATAGATTTGGAATGGTTCTCGTACGATCGCTACCATTTTTTATTAAGCTTTTAAGTATAGTTGGTATTGCAGCGATGCTTCTGGTAGCAGGTGGAATTTTTATGCATCATATCGACATATTACATAAAATTGCTCATAATGCCCATATTCCACAACTTATTGCTGAGTCTCTTTTTGCTTTGTTGATTGGAGCTATAGTAATGCTCCTTATTGATGCACCAAAAGCACTTTATAGCTACTTGAGAAAGAAGGGGTAAGATTGAAGCAAAATTATAAAGGGATCAAATTTTTAACACCATACTTTAAAGCACATAAAAAAAGTATTCTTTTAACACTCTTTTCAATGGTTGGTGTTGCCCTGAGTTCAGCTTTTACAGCCTATTTTATGAAGCCTCTTTTAAATAATCTCTTTATTCAAAAGAGTGAAACAATGCTCTATATGATGCCACTTATAATTGTAGCAATCTTTCTATCGCGAGGGGTATTTCGCTTTTTGAGTGCCTATTTAAGCGAGAGAATAGCTATTGAGATAACGCAAGATATTCGTGCAAAGCTCTATAAAAAGGTACTCAATAGTAGAATTGATGCAATAGAGCATAAAACATTAGGGGATATTAATACACGAATTATTGAGACGGTGCTTAATTTGCACCAGATTATTGCAAAGACGATTCCAAACTACCTAATAAGCCTCTTTACAATTTTTGCTCTTGTTGGAACAATTATCTATCTTAATTGGCGACTCTCACTCTTTGCAATTATCTTTGCGGCTATTGTAATCTTTCCTGTCAAGATTTTAGGTAAGCGTGTAAAGCGGCATGTGCACAAAGCAGAGGAGCATGTACGTGAGCTTAATGAACGAATTAATGAGACTTTTAATCATATAGATATAGTAAAGGTTTATAATCAGACCAAAAAAGAGGAGAAGCGGTTTTTAGGTTATCTTGAAGATTACAAAAGGGCACTATTAAAGCTTGTAAAGTATCAAGAGTTGACTTCTCCGCTTATGGAGTTTTTTGTTTCACTATCGGTGGCTTCTGTTATCTTTTTTGGTGGATATGAGGTTATCCACAACGAAATGAGTGTAGGAGATTTTTTTGCATTTTTAACTGCTCTTATGATGCTTTATGCACCAATTAAGATAACGACACGAAATGCTCTTATGCTTAATATGCTCGATAGCTATATTGACCGTGTAGAGAATATTTTACACCTGCGACAAGAGGATAGCTCTAAAGCAGATATTACAGAGCCAATTAGAGAGATTGCTTTTAGAGATGTCGATTTAACAATTGGTACTAAGCCAATTTTGCGGCAATTAAACTTTACAATCGAGCAGGGAAAAAGAGTCGCGATTGTTGGAAAAACAGGAGCAGGAAAGAGCTCTTTGCTATCTCTTCTCTTTGGCTTTCGCTCACCAACAAATGGAGTAATTGAGATTAACTCAAAGCCACTAGAGAGTTACACAATTAGTAGTATTCGAGAGCAGTTTTCCTATGTGAATCAAGCAAGTGGGATCTTTAATCTCTCTATAAAAGAGAATATTCTCTATGGGTTAGAGTATGATGAAGAGCGATACAAAAAAGCAGTTGCTACTGCTCACTGTGAATTTATAGAGACGCTGCCAGGAAGAGACGATTTTATTGTTGGAGAGAATGGTAAACGACTCTCTGGTGGGCAGCGGCAGAGAATTGCATTAGCAAGGGCCCTTTATAAAGATGCCCCAATATTTGTACTTGATGAGGCAACCTCAGCACTCGATAACAATACTGAAGCATTGATACAAGAGAGTATTGCTTCGATTATGAAAAATAAAACAGTCCTAATTATTGCCCATCGCCTCCAAAGCATAAAGCAAGCTGATAGTGTTATAGTCCTTGAAGATGGAGCTATTGTAGCAATGGGAAGTTATGATGAGGTTGCTAAAACAGAAGCTTTCCGTAAAAACTTCGCATTAGGGGAGTAGACTATTTTTAGTCAGATTAGTTATAATATGGATAGTTCTAAACAAGAGGGAGAGTTGTAAAATGGTGGAGAACAAGAAAATAGCGATAACTCTTTTTTTGACTCTCCTCTTTGCCTCCACTTTGCTTCTACTTTTGCTGCATAAAGGAGTAGTTCTCCAACTAAGAGCACATACTGAAACCGGAGAGAGTTTACATCCACAAATCTACTATAAAAAGGATTTTTCAGATCCTTATACCGAGAAAGATTCAGTAAAAGCAGAACCGAATGGAGCTAACAGTTACTATTTTCCACTTAAAAACTACCAAAAGATTGCCTATTTGCGGTTAGATCCAAATGATAGAGAGGGTGAAATTGTTATAGAGTCTCTTACACTTATTAAAAAGGGTTGGTTTCATACACACTACTATAGATTAAACTTAGAAGATTTTAAGCCACTACACCAAATTGAACAAATAGAGATGGGGGCAAGTGGTCTTCGCTTTAAGGCTACTGGCAAAGATCCTTTTTTAGAGATGCCTCTAAAGCTTTCTTCCTCAATAGTTGTTCAAAACACCCATCTAGATATTTTTGTGATAGCTTTAATTATTGCATTAGTTGGTAGCTATCTCTTCTATCTCTATCAAACACGTGAACCATCAGAGAGACTCTATGCGAAACTCACTCTCTATGCTCTCTTTTTTGCATTTACAATCTTTAAAGTTGTGTACTATAAAGAGCATATCCGTTTTGGTTATCCTCCTGATGAACTAGCACACCTCTCATATATAGACTATGTCCATAAGCATCACCATTTTATACCAGATTATAATGAGATGAAGATGATAAATAACCCAAATAGCTCTAATTACCTTAGCCACCCACCTCTTTATTATGAGATAATGAATTTAGTGTACGATACGAGTAAAAGTATACGAGAGAATGTAGCAAACTTTAGAAACTTAAGTAGCTTAATTTTTCTGCTTGCATTTGTATTGATTCTCTATATTGGTTTACGAGCAAATCTCTCTATAGTTGGCGATTTAGTCTTTTTAAGCCTACTTACCGCGATTCCTATGCATTCATATATTGGAGCAAGTATTAGTAATGATAATCTAGCTATGCTCGGGGTGGCCCTTTTTGCTCTTGGATTTTTAAAACTATTAGAGAGAGAGTTTCATTTTAGAAATTATCTATTAGTTGCTATAGGAGGATTGGTAGCCTATTTTAGTAAATTGACAGCAGCTTTACTTATCTTTTTTGCACTGCTTTACTATCTGTTTTATTTGCTATACAAAAGAGAGATGCTACCATTTAGAAAGAAAGAGTGGTTGCTTTTTTTATTTATCTTGATCCCAATCTTCTATTATCAGATCTCGATAATGCTGCAGTATCATGCGATTGTGCCAACGTTTAATAAGACCCACCCAATTGAGTATCTACACTCCCCATTTTATGTTGAGCCTAAGTATCGCCAGCATTTAAATATTCAAGAGTGGTTTGATAGACTCTTAGGATTTATAGAGGGAGGGTGGTTTGGAATACATTCGCACCACTCCTTTACAAAAGGGAGTTGGTGGGGCTCTTTTGGACTTTTAGTGCTGCATATTTTTGCGATTATTGCACTCTTTTTGAAGTGCCCAAAAGAGAAAAGTAATTTTTGTCTGCTTGGAAAAATAGTACTATTGGCTCTATTGTCAACTTTAGTTGTGCAGTTTTTCTTCTCCTATAGAGCTCATCTTAATAGTGGTTATATGGGTGGTCTGCAGCCTCGCTATTTATTACCATTTATGTTTGGATTTGCTATAATGGCATCACTATTTGTAGAGCGTCTAAAGAGTAATTTTTGGGGAGTAGTGTTGGTGATTTTGTTATCGATCCATGCACTCTACTCTGATTTCTTCTACTTTTTGCAATATTACCGCTAAGGATATAGAATGAAACTGATTATTCAGATACCTTGTTATAATGAGGCCGAGACACTTCCAATTGCTCTAAGAGAGCTTCCTAGAGAAGTAGAGGGGTTTGATAAGGTAGAGTGGCTCATTATTAACGATGGTAGTACAGATGAGACAGTGAAGGTAGCAAAAGAGTGTGGGGTGGATCATATTGTCAATTTCAAGCACAATCAGGGTTTGGCAAAAGGTTTTATGGCTGGGTTAAAAGAGTGTTTAAAGCAAGGAGCAGATGTCATTGTCAATACCGATGCGGATAATCAGTATGAAGCGAAAGATATACCTAAGCTAGTTGCACCTATACTAGAGGGGAGAGCAGAGTATGTAATTGGTGCTCGGCCAATCTCTGATATTGAACACTTTTCATCCATGAAAAAGTTTTTGCAAAAACTTGGTTCGTGGGTTGTACGAAAGGTGAGCAATACCGATATACCAGATGCTCCTAGTGGCTTTAGGGCAATTAGCCGCGAGTGTGCAATGCAGCTAAATGTCTATAGTGATTACACCTATACGCTAGAGACTATTATCCAAGCTGGACAGAAGAATATGGCAATTACCTCTGTGCCAATTAGAACCAATAAGGATCTGCGACCTTCAAGGCTGCTTTCTAGCATTCCTAGCTATATAAAGAAGTCAATTGGAACAATTGTAAGAATCTATGCTGTCTATAAGCCATTCCAATTTTTTATGACGATTGCAGCTATGCTCTTTAGTTTAGGTTTGCTTCTTGGGATACGCTATCTCTATTTCTATTTTAGTGGAGATGGAGCGGGGCATATACAATCTGTAATTTTAGCTGGAATTCTTTTGGGAATGGGCTTTCAGACAGCATTGATTGCCTTTGTTGCGGATCTACTCTCGGTCAATCGAAAACTCTTAGAGGAGCAGCGGTTTGAGAATCTAAAAGCAAAATATGATAAAGAGAGTTAAAAATTTATGAAAGTGCTCTTTACCTGTGCAGATAGACCAACTATCTCTCGAAATCTTTTTCATCGCAATATCTTAAAGCAAAAGTTTGAGTATAGCGAGTGTGTTTCAAGTGCAAAGGGGTATGCAAAAAGGTACCCTTCGATTCTAAGTAGACTCCCTTTTAAAATGTTTGGTAAAGATTTTTTTTATGTTGGTTATATGGGACACTTTTTAGTGCCGTTTATGCGACTACTTACAAAGAAACCTATTGTTTATGACTTCTACCTCTCTTTATATGATGTGATGTGTAATGATAGAAAAATTTTTAAACCAGATTCGATTTTAGGTAGATTTACCTACTTTATAGAGAAAAAGTCGCTTCAATTGGCCGATTTTATTATTGTTGATACCAATAAGCTTATTGAGATGCTCTCAAAAGAGTATGGTGTACCCAAAGAGAAGTTTGTAAGAGTCCCTTTAACGATTAATGAAGCAAGTGTCTACCCTAAAGAGGTACCTCGCTATTCACCAAACTTTAGTGTACTCTATGTAGGAAGCTATATACCACTTCATGGCACTCTAGTAATTATAGAAGCAGCTAGGATTTTACAAGAGCAAGGAGATGATACCCGCTTTTTAATGATAGGGGAGGGGCCCGATTTAGCAAAGTGTAAAGAGTTAGCAGCAAAATATAATCTGCAAAATATTGAGTTTAAAGGTTTTATGCCTCTAGAGGAGCTTAATCATTACTACAACGCTTGCGATATTAACTTAGGGCTATTTAGTAGCGGCCAGAGGGCAAATAGTGTGGTGCTCAATAAGACAAATGATGCTTTTAGGGTTGGTAGACCACACTTGACACTTAAGACAGATGCAATGGAAGAGTGCTTTAGGGATAATTATGATATTTTTTTTGTAGAAGATACAAAACCTGAGAGTTTGGCAAAGAGGATATTAGAGATAAAATCAAATCCGAAGCTACTAGAAAGTGTAGGTAAAAACTCTTTAGAGTCGTACCAAAAGCATCTTAGCAATGCAAGAGCCAAGAAGATTCTTGAAGAGTCTATCTTTAAAAAATTAA
The DNA here is from genome assembly GCA_027083895.1 of Campylobacteraceae bacterium. GTDB lineage: Bacteria > Campylobacterota > Campylobacteria > Campylobacterales > Sulfurovaceae > JAADEQ01. The sequence goes on along the minus strand of JALWMN010000017.1, from coordinate 120 downwards.
ACTTAGAAAGTAGATGATGAATAGAGAGCAAATAAAAAAAATTCTGTATGGACTTGGTAAACTGTTAAGTATTTTAGGGTTAGGGTTTCTCTTCTATAAACTCTCAAAAGAGTATACTTT
>JALWMN010000016.1 GCA_027083895.1 Campylobacteraceae bacterium | reverse complement strand
CTTGTTGTGTAATTGTATCTGGCATCTTATGGACGATTGAGTAGAAGCCTACATTTTTGCATGATTTCTCTTTCATTGCTACATAGGTGTGGCTTGCTGGGTCGTCGCCAACTAAAACTACTGCAAGCCCTGGGACTACGCCTTTCTCTTTAAGCTCTACTACTTCGTTTGCAATTGATTTTTCTATTTTTTTTGATAGTTTTTTTCCATCAATGAGTGTCATTGTTACCCTTTATTTAAACAATTAAGGTATTATATCCAAAAAAGATTAGGTGGAATTAGTGAAGTTTTTATTTGCGGTAGCTATTTTTCTAAAAATTGTATGGGCTGAAGATTTTATCTCTGAGTTCGAGTATGGGCAGATGCTCTATAAAGACCCAAGAGGGGTAAGTTGTGCTTCATGCCATGGAAAAGTGGGAGATGGCTCTTATATCGCTTCATATGTCGATAAAGATGGTAAGAAACACGATTTCTATGCTCCAGATATTAGAAAGTTATCGTTAAATGAATTTAAAAAAGCAATTTCGGCTGGTGGTAAATTGATGCCAAAGTACTATTTAACCAATAAGGAGAGTGAGGCAATATATAAATATATTCAAGTGGTTAATAATTACCAAGATGAGAGCATTGGGGATGAAGAGGAAGGGTTAGAACTCAATAGTACTCTTGATGAAAATATTACGCTTGAAGAGAGTGAAACAGAGGATAATAAATCAGAAAATAGTATAATATCTAAAATTTTTAAAATTGATGAGGAGAGTCAATAATGGAAGATTTTTTAAAAAGGGCAAAAGAGAGCTGTGGTGTGATGGCGACTCTCTCAAGTGCAAAGAAGAGAGAGGTGCTAAATGCAATGGCTGCGAAGCTTTTAGAGAAGCGTGACTATATTATTGAGCAAAACAGTATCGATATGCAAAATGCAAAAGAGGCAAATCTTAGTAGTGCAATGGTAGATCGATTATTGTTAGATGAGGATCGAGTGGCAGCTATGGCTAAGAGTTTACAAGAGATTGCTATGTTAAAAGAGCCTGTAGGTAGAGTGCTTGAAGGATGGTGGACAGATGATAATATTAGAATAGAGAAGGTCTCTGTACCAATTGGTGTAATTGGAGTAATCTATGAGTCTCGTCCAAATGTAACGGCTGATGTGGGAGCATTATGCTTTAAAAGTGGTAATGTTGCAATACTTAAAGGTGGGAAAGAGGCACAACACTCTAACAGTGCAATAGCTACAATTTTACAAGAGGTTTTAGTAGAGCATAAATTGCCAAAAGATGTAATTTCTCTTCTGCCTGATAGTTCAAGAGAGGGGGTAGCGTACCTAATTAAGCAAGATAAGTATGTTGATTTAATAGTGCCTAGAGGGGGAGAGGCATTAATTAAGTATGTAGCTGCTAATGCAACAGTACCCGTTGTAAAGCACGATAAAGGTTTATGCCATACCTATATAGATAAAGATGCAGATTTAGAGATGGCAGTGAAGATTGCAGTCAATGCTAAGTGTGATAGACCAGGGGTTTGTAATGCAATGGAGACTTTAATTGTACACGAAGAGATTGCACCAAAAGTTTTACCACTTCTTAAAGAGGCATTTGATGCTGAGGCTACAGAGCTTAGAGCAGATACAAAAGCTTTGGAGATTATTAATGTTAAAGAGGCTAGCGAAGAGGATTTTGATACCGAGTATTTAGCAAATATTTTAAGTATCAAAACGGTTTCGAGCCTAGATGAAGCGATTGAACACATAACAAA
>JALWMN010000015.1 GCA_027083895.1 Campylobacteraceae bacterium | reverse complement strand
GAACCGCCCTGCCCAATTTCTCTTTTGGGATCGGCGGTGCATTTAACAGCAACTCCAGTTTTTCATTAGAAACTTCACTCTCTAATTCAAAAAGAGTATTATTTTCACTATCTATGCAAAGAGGCGGAGAGGTTTTTGTAATTGCAAATTCGCTCTTATTTAAGTTAGAAACTAGTCTGCTGCCATTTTTTACACTCTCCCATTTAAACTCTAGCCTCTTTTTTTGCTCTATAAATCTTAGCGGAATTGTGGAGTCTTTAAAAAAAGCCCTCTTAGTTTTGGCTAACTTTTTTAAAGCTATTGCCCCCAATTCATCTTTAAAAATAACATCATCGCTATAACCAGTTGCCAGCGGTTTTAAAATTGGGATTAACTGCATATCTTCGTTAGAGAGAAAGTTATAGTTATATGTATATGAGTAGAAGAGATTTTCATTTGATATTTTTATTCCTTTAGATACTTGCCCGCTTTTTAAAATTTTCGATTTATAAAATTCAAGCTCGCTGCCCCATTCGTTTAAAAAGAGTCTGAATGTTAAAAAGTGGTTATTATCTAAACGGATATCAAGATTCTCTTCTTGCAGAGCAAGTTTATTAAGCCATCTATCAAAAGGGCTTTGTTTTCTTGCTTGAACTCCAATCTTACTTGCAGTAAATTGAAAAATCGCTGCTGCCACATGTTTGCAGTTATACCCCACAGGGCAGCTGCAATCGCCATCTATAGAGTAATTTTCGCTATCTATAAGTATCTCTTGTACATAAGGAAAAGTTCCTTCTACCTGGGAGTTTATAAAAATATCCCCATCTTCATCGTATTTAACACTTAATTTTTTTACTAAACCGGCTTTATAATAACTTTGCCCTCTCAAAACGGCTTTGCTATCAAATTGAAAATAGAGATTGTTTAATACCTCTTGTTTATTGATCATAGTTAATCGCTTAGTTAGTTTAATATATCTGTAGAGATTTTACTCTACTAAAGTGTTTTAGGAGAGCTTAGGTTAAAACCCTGCTTCGTCTAGCTCTTTGAATTTAAAAGCTTCCATAATCTCTTCGATGCTCTCTTGCCCCTCTCTTCTTACTAAGACCATGATACCTTCGTTCATGAAGTCGAGGATGTTTTCGAACTTGTTTTCGAGCACGATAAAGTCAAGCCAATCGACTCCGCTCTCTTGCCAGCTTGGGGCTGAGTGGATCGATTTTACTTCGCCCTCGTCGAAATTGATGATTGCCCAATTTGTGGCATTTGCTAGAGGAGCTATTTTTGCTTCGTTAAGCTCTTGATTATCTACTGGTATTGCTATATGCATCTGTTACCCTTCTAGTTTTGCTAAATCGAGTTTGAGCTCTTCGTTGTTCATAACGCCTATGCCTTTGTTGAGAACACTTTGTGCAATCTCTTGTGCCTCTTTAAGAGAGTGCATTGCGTAGGTACCGCACTGATACTCATTTAATTCTGGAATATCGCTTTGGCTCTTGACACTTAGCACATCTTTCATCGACGCTTCCCACGCTTTGGCGACCTCCTCTTCGCTTGGAGTGCCTATTAGGCTCATATAAAAACCTGTGCGGCACCCCATTGGAGAGATGTCGATAATCTCTACACTATCGCTATTTAAGTGCTCTCTCATAAAGCCTGCAAAGAGGTGCTCGAGTGTGTGGATACCCTTTTCGCTCATAATCTCTTTATTTGGTTTACAAAAACGGAGGTCGAAAACGGTTATTGTATCTCCACAAGGGGTTTGCATTGTTTTT
>JALWMN010000014.1 GCA_027083895.1 Campylobacteraceae bacterium | reverse complement strand
TGCAATTTTGGAGGCAAAAAAACCACTACTTTATATTGGTGGTGGTACTGTTTTAAGCAACGCTTATGAGATTGTTAGAGAGTTTGCAAAAGTTACCCAAATTCCAGCAGTAGAGACGCTCATGGCTCGTGGTGTTATGGGACATGATAATGAGCTTTTAATAGGAATGCCTGGAATGCATGGAAGTTATGCATCGAATATGGCAATGAGTGAGAGCGACTTAATCATCTCACTTGGTGCAAGATTTGATGACCGTGTTACAGGAAAACTGAGTGAGTTTGCTAGATATGCAGATATTATCCATGTCGATATTGACCCTGCAAATATTGGTAAGATTGTGGATGTTGACTATCCAATAGTTGGGGATGTAAAAATTGTTGTAGAGAAGATGCTTAAAGAGATTAAAGATAAGGTAAATCCAGACCGATATAGTGTTTGGCGAGATCTATTAAAACGTTATGACGAGGTGCATCCGCTTAGTTACGAAGATAGCAATGAGGTTATAAAACCACAATGGGTTATTGAGCGGCTTGGAAAGCTCTTGGGTGCAAAAGCTACAATTACTTCTGATGTTGGGCAGCACCAGATGTGGGCAGCTCAGTTCTATCCATTTGATCGCCCAAGACAGTGGATAAACTCTGGTGGTTTAGGTACAATGGGCTTTGGATTACCAGCTGCAATCGGTGCAAAAATGGCCAATCCAGAAAAGATTGTAGTTAATGTAAGTGGTGATGGTTCGATCTTAATGAACATCCAAGAGCTTGTAACCGCAGCAGAGTATAATATACCTGTAATTAATGTTGTTTTAAATAACCACTACTTGGGAATGGTTAGACAGTGGCAGACATTCTTTTATGATAAACGCTACAGCGAGACCGACTTAAGCTACCAACCAAATTGGAAGATGCTTGTTGAAGCGTGTGGTGGTGTTGGGTATGATGTTACAACAAAAGAGGAGTTTGATAAAGCTCTACAAGATGCTATTGAAGCGAATAAAGTTGCCTTTATTAATGTTGCTGTCGATAGATATGAGAATGTTCTTCCAATGGTGCCTGCAGGTGGAGCACTCTATAATATGATGTTAGAGTATAAGGAAAGATAATGCAAAAGGTAAGAAGAGTAATTTCGGTTATCGTACAGAATGAGGCACAGGTGCTTGCTAGAGTCTCAGGACTTTTTGCAGGGCGAGGGTATAATATCGATTCGCTAACAGTAGCTGCAATACCAAATAGTAATATGTCACATATGACAATTGTAACTAGAGGAAGTAAGCGTGTAATTGAGCAGATTATTAAGCAGCTCCATAAGCTTATTCCAGTCTATAAGGTTATAGAGCACGATAGTATGGTCGAAAAGGAGATGGTACTTATAAAGTTTCAAATCGATAAAACAAAAAATTTTGCAGATATTCAAGCACTTTTTGAGGCATACAATGGTGGTATTGTAAATGCTGGCGAGGGAATGATAATAGCAATGGCTGCAGATGAATCGCATCGAATTAGCCACTGTATCGAGGCGGCTTCAAACTTTAATCCAGTAGAGATAGTACGAAGTGGCGTTGTTGCTATGGAGCGATAATGGAGATAGCTTTAAACGAGTTAGCCAAATCGATTGGATTAGAGTGTAAGAGTACTGTAATAATAGAGAATTTAGCGACACTTAAAGATGCAAGAGCAAAATCGTTAAGCTTTTTTCACGATAGAAAGTATTTAGATGATTTAAAAGCTACAAAAGCTGCAGCTGTAATTTTAGAAAAAGAGTATGTCAAGTATCTTCCAAAGGGTGTTATTGCACTCATTACCAATGAGCCTTATAAAAAGATGGCATTAGCTACCAAGCTCTTTGCCTATAAACCATATACTGATACTTTCGAGCCTAAGCTAGGCGAGGGTAGTTCTATAAGTGAGCATGCCTATTGCGGCAAGGGTGTAGTGATTGGTAAAAACTCTACTATTATGGCTGGTGTCTTTTTAGGCGATGGGGTTAGCGTAGGGGATAATACGATAATCTACCCAAATGTTACTATTTATCATGGCTGCATTGTAGGCTCACATGTTACAATTCATAGCGGCACAGTTATTGGAAGTGATGGCTTTGGCTTTGTAAGTAAAGACCATAGCAATACAAAGTTTTACCAAATTGGAAATGTCGTTATCGAAGATGGTGTCGAGATAGGAGCAAACTGCACAATAGATAGAGCTACACTTGGTTCTACAATTATAAAAAGCAATGCAAAGCTTGATAACCTCATTCAAATTGGACACAACTGCGAAGTTGGTGACTATAGTGTAATAGTATCGCAAGTAGGACTCTCTGGCTCCACAATTGTCGGTAAAGGTGTGGTTATTGGCGGACAGTGCGGAACAGCCGGACACCTTAAAATTGGAGATAGAGCAATGCTTGCAGCAAGAACTGGTGTAACTAAATCTTTAGAGGGCGGCAAAATTTATGGTGGTTTTCCAGCTGTAGAGATCAAACTCTGGCGAAAAATGCAAGCTGCTTTGATGCGACTTGTGAAGAGTGGCAAGCAGTAAGCTTAAAGATATAAGCTTAAAGTATACATTGGTGGGTGCTAATACATAATGAAATAGTTGTTTGCCGCTGTGGTTAGTTAGTGGGTAAAGTTTGCCAAATTGTTATGTTTCTTTTCTTCTCTTGGTTCTCTTGCTTTTTAGGTCGAGTGCTTTACGTGGTATTTCATAAACAGAGTTAAATATGTGCTCTATTATTTCTATAGCTAAAGTTAATTCATCACTTGATGGCTTTGCTAACTGATGAACAGCCTCATTACCAAGATACCGATGTTCATGTAAGACATCTGAGTGAGCTTTTGTTAAAAAGCCTCTTTCATGCAGTCCAGCAATTTTCCCTTCGAGGTTGGTTAATCTTTTGATTTCTATGTTACCATCGCTTTTTATTATTTCTTTAGGTCCATCATTTACATTGAGTTCAGCACATAATCCTTCAACAAGAGCTCTAAGGCCAGCAGCACACAATGTGTATGCATTATTATTGAAGCACTCTATTGTTTCATGATATATTCTTCTTAGATTTGAAGGAACATGCCAAAAATCCTTTGAGCGAATAGTGTGCTTAGTTCTTTTGGGGAATAATATTTCAACTGGGTCTTCTTCCCATTCTGAACACCAATCTACTTGTCTAAAGCTTATTGTCATACATCCTTGACACTGGATTATTTGATAATGAGATTCCCAATCTAGAGAGTGCAGGTCTCCATTAAATACCTCAGATCCTGAATAATCATATGATTGGACGACTTTATGTCGTGTTTCTCTCTGACACTCGATACATTGAAGCTGTAGACACTGATCCTTGGTTTTATTGTCTTTGTATTCTTCAGTAATATTTCTCATATTTTAATCTTCAAACCATTACTTATTTATTCATAAAATATTATAGCGAAAATAGCACGATTTTAGTAAATTGCAGCGAATATTTTAAATATGTTGTTTGTAAAAAAAGTAACATAATTATCCGTTTATAGTTAAAAAGTATTACTATTAATGAACACTAAGTGTACCTAGATTTGTTAAAGTCTGATATTAACAGACACATTTTATTAAATTTTGTACTATGAAAAAATCAATTAAATAATAAATACAGCAGGAGTATAAAAAAGCTCTAAGCCCTAAGCTCTGGGCTCTAAGCTCAAAATTGCCAAGAGGCAATTTTGTTATCCGTTTCTCTTTTCGATAATTTCAGCAGCAACATTAGCTGGAACCTCTTCGTAATGATCAAATTCCATAGAGTATGTTGCACGACCTTGAGTCATTGAGCGAAGGTCACTTGAGTATCCAAACATCTCTGCAAGTGGTACGAAAGCGTCAACAATTTTGTTACCTGCTCTGTCACTCATACCATTTACTTGTCCACGACGTTTTGAGATATCACCAATAACATCACCCATATACTCTTCTGGTACTTCAACCTCTACTTTCATCATTGGCTCTAAGATAACTGGATTAGCCTTTTTTGCTCCCTCTCTAAATGCCATAGAACCAGCAAGTTTAAATGCCATTTCACTTGAGTCAACTTCGTGATAGCTACCATCATAGAGTGTAACTTTTACATCTTCTACTGGATAGCCAGCTTGGATACCTCTTTGCATTGCCTCTTGGATACCTTTGTCAACTGCTGGAATATACTCTTTTGGAATAACCCCACCTTTAATTTCATCAACAAATTCATATCCACTACCAGGTTCCATTGGCTCGATTTTAATAAATACATGTCCAAACTGTCCACGACCACCAGACTGTTTTGCATATTTATACTCTTGTTCTACGCTACTTCTAATAGTCTCTCTATATGCAACTTGAGGAGCACCAACTTCTGCTTCTACTTTGAACTCTCTCTTCATTCTATCTACGATGATCTCTAAGTGAAGCTCACCCATACCAGAGATAATAGTTTGTCCAGTCTCTTCATCTGTACTTACGCGGAATGATGGATCTTCTGCTGCAAGCTTAGCAAGAGCAGTACCCATCTTCTCTTGGTCAGCCTTTGTTTTTGGCTCAACCGCAACTGAGATAACTGGATCAGGGAAATCCATTCTCTCTAGTACGACTTTATCTTTTTCTGAACAGAGTGTATCACCTGTAGTTGTATTCTTAAGTCCAACAACTGCACCAATCTCTCCAGCGTAGATCTCTTTAATCTCTTCTCGCTTAATTGCGTGCATTTTCATAATTCTACCGACACGCTCTTTTTTATCTTTTGTAGAGTTAAGAACATATGAACCTGCTTCTAATGAGCCACGATATACTCGGATAAATGTTAATTGCCCAACAAATGGGTCTGTCATAATTTTAAATGCAAGAGCAGCAAATGGACCATCATCTGTAGACTCTACCTCTACTACAGCATTCTCATCATCCATTTTTGTACCCTTGATTGGCGGAACTTCAGTTGGAGCTGGAAGATAATCTACTACAGCATCAAGCAGTGTCTGAACACCTTTATTTTTGAAAGCAGTACCACAAGTCATTGGAACAATTTCCATATTGATTGTAGCCTTTTTGATACCTCTCATGATCTCTTCTGTTGTAAGCTCTTCACCCTCCATATATTTTTCCATGAGGTCTTCATTGACTTCACAAGAAGAGATCTCTTCGATCATCTTTTCTCTATACTCTTCAGCCTTTTCTTGAAGTTCTGGACGAATATCTTGTTCATAATAAGCTGAGCCCATCTCAGCCTCTTTATCCCAAACGATCTCTTTCATTTTAACGAGATCAATAACGCCTTCGAACTCATCTTCTGCACCTATAGGGAGCTGAATTGGAACAGGGTTACCATTTAGTCTCTCTCTAATTTGTCTCTCAACTTCATAAAAGTCCGCTCCAGTTCTATCCATTTTGTTAACGAAAACAATAGATGGAACCCCATATCTGTTTCTTTGTCTCCAGACAGTCTCTGACTGAGGCTGAACCCCACCAACTGCACAGAATACTGAAACTGCCCCATCAAGAACTCTCATAGATCGTTCAACTTCGATAGTAAAGTCAACGTGGCCTGGAGTGTCGATAATATTTATTTGCTTTCCTCTCCAGGTACATGTTGTTGCAGCAGATGTAATTGTAATACCTCTCTCTTGCTCTTGTTCCATCCAGTCCATTGTAGCAGCACCATCGTGTACCTCACCGATTTTGTGCTCTACACCTGTATAGAAAAGAATTCTTTCAGTAGTTGTTGTTTTACCAGCATCAATATGTGCAGCAATACCAATATTTCTTAAATCTTCTAACTTATGTGATCTACCCATAGTCTATTTCCTTACCATCTGTAGTGAGCAAATGCTTTATTTGCTTCTGCCATTTTATAAGTATCCTCTTTCTTCTTGAATGCTGCACCCTTTTGTGCTGCTGCATCCATAAGCTCGTTACTCAATCTCTCTACCATAGTTCTTTCATTTCTTTTTCTAGCCGCCTCTACTAGCCATCTAATTGCAAGAGATTGTTGACGAACTGGTCTTACCTCTACTGGTACTTGATATGTTGCACCACCAACTCGGCGAGACTTTACTTCCATTACAGGCTTAACATTTTCGATTGCTTTATCGAAAACATCAATACCTTTCTCTCCACTTTTTGATTCGATTCTCTCTAAAGCTTGATACATAATTTTCTCAGCTATACTCTTTTTACCATCTAACATAAGTTTATTGATAAACTTTGTTACTACTTTACTTCCATGTACTGGATCTGGCAGTACAGGTCTTATTGGAGCTCTTCTTCTTCTCATTACTATCCCTTCAATCTTATTGATTTACTCAAACTCTTTGCACAAAGGTTTTTCCCAAAGAGTCTGCTTTAGTGTAACTTATACACGCCTCTTAATTACTTAGGTCTTTTCGTACCATATTTTGATCGAGAAACTTTTCTGTTTGCAACACCTGCAGTATCGAGTGCACCACGAACAATGTGATACTTAACACCCGGTAGGTCTTTTACCCTTCCGCCTCTAACTAATACAATAGAGTGCTCTTGAAGGTTATGACCTTCACCACCAATATATGAGATAACTTCAAATCCTGATGTTAATCTCACTTTTGCTACTTTTCTTAATGCTGAGTTAGGTTTTTTAGGTGTCGTAGTATATACACGAGTGCAAACGCCCCTTCTTTGTGGGCAACTAACAAGTGCTGGTGATTTTGACTTTTTAATCACCTTTTTACGCTCTTTACGTACAAGTTGGTTAATTGTTGGCAACTTTGTTCCTTTCTAAATATATTTTTTATCTCTAAAGAGATTGAATCTTTGGTGGGTTACACCATAAAATACTCACATTTGAGTACTTTATGGTATAACTTCTTTAGAAATAGGCGTAATTATATCGAAAAATGCTTAATTGAAAATTACAAAGCTTGAATAAAATATTGCAGTAGATAGGTGCACTCATAATTAATGAGCACACCTTTAAAAGATCATACCATCAGTTGGACTACTTGCAGTTGCAAAAGGCTTTTTAGGGATTCTACCCGCTTTATAGGCCATTCTACCAGCAATGACTGCATTTTTCATTGCTTCTGCCATTAATATAGGATCTTTAGCCTGTGCGATTGCAGTATTAGTTAGGACTGCATCAGCCCCTAGCTCCATAGCAATTGCTGCATCACTTGCTGTTCCTATGCCGGCATCTACAACAACAGGTACGCTTACTGCTTCTTTAATAAATACAACATTGTATCGGTTTTGAATTCCTAAGCCACTACCAATTGGCGAGGCAAGTGGCATTATAGCATGAGCTCCAGCATCTTCTAAGCGTTTTGCAATAATTGGATCATCATTCGTATATGCCATGATAGTAAAGCCCTCTTTTGCGAGTACTTCGCACGCTTTGATTGTTTCGATAACATCTGGATAGAGTGTTTTTGCAGTATCTCCAATTACTTCGAGCTTTATTAAATCTATTCCAGTTGCTTCTCGCGTTAATCTAAAAAGTGTAATTGCCTCTTCAGCTGTTGTACACCCAGCTGAATTTGGTAAAAATTTAACACTACTCTCTTTAAAGTAATCCATCAAATTCTCTTCGTTAGGGTTAGTAATATTTACACGACGAACTGCTACTGTAATCATCTCAGCACCACTCGCAATTGTTGCATCGTAAGTTGTTTTAAAATCTGGGTATTTACCACTTCCTACAATTAAACGACTTTGAAATTCATATTTTCCAATTTTTAGAATATCACTCATGTTAACTCCATTATTTAGTTTCAAATTTTAGCTATTGTACAAAAGTTTGCTTAGAGATAAGCTGGCTTTTTTATGAATATGCTTCAAACATAGCTCTTAAACTAACTAATACTTTGTTGGATGTAAATTTTTGTTAATAAGTTATAGATTTCTAAATTTAAGATATTTCTTAGCCATTGTAAATAAGTTTGGTGATAATAAAAAAACTGCTTTAATCTAATAAATATAAGTGGATCAATTAATCCAAAATAAATATGCTCTCCCTAACTTCAAAAATATTTCAAAATGACATATTAATGATACTATTTA
>JALWMN010000013.1 GCA_027083895.1 Campylobacteraceae bacterium | reverse complement strand
ATTGTAAAGATATCTCTTAAGATTCCGCCAACTCCAGTTGCTGCCCCTTGAAATGGCTCTATGTAACTTGGGTGGTTGTGGCTCTCCATTTTAAATACAGCTGCCATACCATCGCCAATATCAATAACACCAGCATTCTCACCAGGACCCTGAATTACCCATGGTGCCTTTGTTGGGAAACCATTTAAATACTTTTTAGAAGATTTATAAGAGCAGTGTTCACTCCACATCGCACTAAAAATACCAATCTCTACTAAATTTGGCTCTCTGCCTAAAATCTGTTTAATATGCTCATAATCAGCGTATGATAGCTTATGTGCAGCTAAAAGCTCTTCTATATTTTCAAGTTGCTTTGACATTCAATACCCTTAGAGAAAAATTTAGTTTATTGTACTAAAATTGCTATAAAGGTTGGGTAAAACTATTTTTGGTACTATTTTAGCAAAGGATAGGGTATGAAGAAGTGGATAAAAGAGCTGATTATTATGGGACTAATTCTCATTGTAGCCTCTGGTATCATTGGATATTATCGAAGCAGTAGTGTCAATACTGACTTAAAATTAATAGAAAATCTAAAAACTATCGATAATAGGGCTATAAAAGATATTCTTGCTCAAAAAAAGCCTCTCATATTGAATTTTTGGGGAACATGGTGCCCAGTATGTAACCAAGAGGTTTCAACACTCTCAAAATTAGCTAAACGAGAGGATATTACACTCCTTACAATCGCTTCGAACAGTGGGAGTAACAGTGAAATTCAAAGCTATATGCAAAAAAAGGGAATATCTTTTCTTGTAATAAATGATCAAAGTGGTAGCTTAGCAAAAGCTTTTGGCATATCTGTCTTTCCTACAACTCTTTTTTATAATTCAAAAAGAACTAAAACCATAAAAGATAGTGGATACACGACCTATCCAGGCTTTTTAGCACGCATAAAATTAGTGGAGCAGTAACTATGAAGCAATCAAGTATTACAGAAGAGATACTCCAAGCACTCCCCTCCCCTTGCTGGCTTTTAGAGGAGAAATTACTCAAAGAAAATCTTAAGATATTAAAAAATATAAAAGATGAAACGGGAGTAAAGATTCTCTTAGCACTCAAAGGGTATGCACTTTGGAAATCTTTTGATTTAGTTAATAAGTATTTAGATGGCTGCTGTGCAAGCGGCTTACACGAAGCCCTCTTAGCCAAAGAGGAGTTTCAAAAAGAGGTACATACCTACTCTCCAGCTTTTAAAGAGGAGGAGATAGAAGATATTGCAAAAATCTCAAACCATTTAGTTTTTAACTCCAGCAACCAAATGCAACAATTTGCCAAAAAAGCTAAAAAGATTAATCCAAATATTTCACTAGGCCTTAGGGTAAATCCGCAAGTATCTTGTGCACCAGTTGAGCTATATAATCCTTGTAGTCCAAATTCAAGACTTGGTATAAAAGTAGAAGATTTTAAAGAGGAGTTTTTAGACTCTATTGATGGACTTCATTTTCATGCACTTTGCGAAGAGGATTCTAGCTCATTAAAGATTGTTTTAGAAGCTTTTGAGAGCCAATTTTCCAAATATTTTAATAAGATTAAATGGGTAAATTTTGGTGGAGGACACCATATAACTAGAAAAGATTATAATATAGAACTTTTAGTAGAGCTTTTGCAAAACTTTAAAGCCAAATACCCACACTTGCAAATTTATTTAGAGCCAGGAGAAGCTGTAGGTTGGCAAACGGGTGTGCTTGTAACTACTGTTTTAGATATTATAAAAAATAAAACCCAA
>JALWMN010000012.1 GCA_027083895.1 Campylobacteraceae bacterium | reverse complement strand
ACCACTTTGTTAAAATCAAAATCAAATTCTTCCATGTCAGTCCTTTATTCTATTTCTTTATTTTACCTTAACTGACACGGAATTTTTAATAGTCCCGCATTTGTCAAATTTTTGCTAATTCTACTGCAAAATTTTGGTTTAAAACCTATACAATTTATCTTCAAAGTCAATTATATTTCCTTTTGAATCAACCTCTACTCCTTCTAATTTTAGTAATTCAATTTTTCTTGCAACACCTTCTGGATGGGTATAGTTTCCAATTTTACCGCTACTTAATACTACTCTATGGCAAGGAACATTTGGAGCATATGGATTTTTTCCCACTGCAGTTGCAACAGCTCTAATCGCCCTACTCCCAACTGCTCTAGAAAGCTCTTTATAAGTTGTAACTTTTCCTTTAGGTATTAGTTTTAATATCTTCCAAACTTGCTCTTGTAGGTCTGTAGCCAATTTAAAGCTCCTTTGCAATTAACTTATATATTTTGTTTATTCTCACTTTTGGTGAACAGTAAAAAAGGAACTCTTTTGCAATATCACTACTACTTTTTTGTATAACTTTTCTATACTCTTTAGCAAGAGCAATCTTTTTTAACCTTTTATAACCAATATTTTGTATCTCTTTTTTATGAGCAAATTGCAATAGATGTTTATAAGCTTTTAGTCTATAATAGAGGAGTTTAGGATCAACTTTTTCTCTCAACAACTTTTTTAGCTCTCTTTTCTCTTGTTTTATCACTCTATATGTAATATATTCAAACGGTTTTTCAAGACTCTTTTTAGTCTTTAGTTTTAACTCTTTTATCTCAGTAACCATTTGCAGCAAATTGGATCTTAAAAGCTCCTCTTTACTCATTTTGCGAAGTTGTGCTATTTGAATTGCAGCTTGCAATACATTATTCTGCTTACTAATAGGATAGTTTCTTTTACATTGCAAGAGTTTACGAAAACTCTTCTCTTGAGAGAGACTCTTTTCAAATAGTAATAAAAAAGAATCTATAGCGTAAAGATGGTCCAAATAACTATCGTTTTGAATATACTTTTTAAAGGATTTAAGAAGTGCTCTATATCTATTAAGAGCTCTATTTGCAACCATTATATGTGCAATAGAATTATTCTCTAAAAAACTTTCTATTTGATACTCAATGCTTATAAGAAGCCGTTTTAGTGTATATTTAAGAGCATTTTTCCCATTTTCATATTTACTAATATAAATATCAAATTGTGGTAATTTTTTACTTTCTGACTCTACTATCTGTTTATAAGAGAGCTTTGCATCTGCCCTTAATGGTATCTGCATCGATCTAGAGAGTGCACCATTACTGTAGATTGTCTCATTTGTTATCTCTTTAATAATTAATGGCTCTAAAATCTCTGGCATCTTAAAACAATTTGCCTCTTCTATATTGCTAAACTCTACCTCTAATATCCGTAATCCTTTTAATTTGCCTTTAAATATATCAAGCTCAAAGTTATAGTTATCTATTGTAAAATGGTAACGAATCTTTTGAATAATGCCACCACTACAACGCTTTTTGGCCTCTTCATACTCCTCTTTACTCACCTCCTCTTCTATCTCTTCTCTAACTAAACCACTCCCTTTTTTACTAGTTTTAAAGTAACTTTTCCCCTCTTTTCGATAACGAAGAGTCTTCTCTATTGTTGCTACAAGATAGAATTGTTCTAGTTTCTCTTTTGTAAACTCAATAAAATCGTTTCGTAGAATCTTCTCAATATCGTCACTTGCGATGAGATAACGTTTCTCTATCTCTAGCTGTGGCACATGA
>JALWMN010000011.1 GCA_027083895.1 Campylobacteraceae bacterium | reverse complement strand
CCCCTAAAGATGTTAAATATTTTTCCTGTTCTTGTTAGATTTGCTAATATAGATCTAGCTACCGGTAAGCCAGAGAGAAATGTATGGTTTTATCCTACATTTTTATATAAAAAAGATAAAGCAGTTTGGGTTTTTAGAAACGGCATTGCCTTTGATACAAAGAGAGGTAATTTAATAGTAAATAGTAGAGAGCTACCGCTAAAGTACATGATAATAACAGAGATAGATAAAAAAGGTAACATTAAAATAGTTCCAAATGTTTACCATAAAAATGGCAAATATGTCATTTTGTACATTAAGAACTTAAATAGATTTATAATAATGGATAACCAGACATTTGCATCTAATTATGTCCAGATGTTCCTGCTTGGAAATTACGATAAAAACCTATTTGAGTTAGTAGTTAAATCACCATATAGCAGGGTTTATAAGCTTAAGAGATAGAGCTTATGTATAAGTTTATTGCTAATGCTTTTTTAGTTATGTACTTTTGTGGGTGTATTTTTTAGTTTGGATTTGCACTATCCAACGGCATTGGAGGTGCTCTTCATTGCCATTAAGTTAATGAATTTACTTCCATAAATTTTAATAAATTTAAAGCTCACCATCTCAGTCATTCCAAGCGGATGCGAAGAATCTAGTTTAAACGGCTGTACAGCTAAGGGTTTATACTGGATTTTTGAGTTAGATTCTTCGCAAACGCTTAGAATGACGCGATGGTAAATATTTTCATCGCTTCTGGCTTTGAACTTAAAGCCAATAAATGGATATAGAATCCTTAACTTAATGGCAATGAAGGTGTCATTAAAATAAATTCTCTCTACCCCACTCTTGCAAACTATCTAAAATAGGCAACAAGCTCTTACCTTTTTCAGTAAGTCTATACTCTACTTTAGGTGGCACAACAGGGTAAACTTTTCTATCTAATATACCCTCTGCCTCTAAAAATCTAAGAGTTTGAGTTAGCATTTTTTGCGTAATTTTAGGTAAAATTTTTCTAATTTCAGAGTATCGTAAAACTCCTTCTCTCCCTAAGTAAAATATAACCAAACCACGCCACTTTCCGCTAATCACATCAAGTGCTCCCTCAAACGGGCACTCATAATTACACTTTTTACTCTCCATTAGTATCCTTTTAGTATGTATATATCTTTTTAGTAAGTTCTTGACATAAGTATACCATATTCGTTAGACTTTCACAAAAAAGGATTTTTATGAATAAAGCACTTATAGTGGTAGATATGCAAAACGACTACTACATAGGCGGAAAAAATGAACTAACTGGCATAAAAGAGGCTTTAGAGAATATAGTAAAACTAATAAACAAAGCCCACAAAGTGGGTGAAGAGGTAATATTTATCCAACACATAGCTAAAAAAGATGCACCATTCTTTGCAGCAGGAAGTGATGGAGCAAAGCTTCACAAAGATTTACCAATTCAAAGCCAAGATAGCATAGTTCTCAAGCATTATCCAAATAGCTTTAGGGAGACAAACCTACACCAACTACTCCAATCCAAAAATATAAGCAACCTGACAATCTGTGGAGCCATGACCCATATGTGTATAGATACAACAGTAAGAGCTGCCTTTGATTTAGGCTATAAGGTGACTCTAGTAGCCAATGCATGTGCAACAAAAGATTTAAATTATAATGGCGAGATAATAGAAGCAAAATATGTGCAAGCTAGCTTTTTAGCAGCATTAGATGGCACTTTTTGCGAGGTAGTAGAAATTTAATAACAGGTAATATCCCTATAGTTGCCCCAAAAGTGTTTTGGTATAAATTTAGAGGAATTTAATTTAGGAGTGATTTTGGATTAAATGAGAAGTTATTTTTATATTAGTGGAGGTGAGGGGAATTGAACCTTATCGCTACAGCGTTGTTTAAAGCCCATTGGCTTAAATCGTGTACCGGTTCGTGTACCAGTTGAATTTACGAAGAGGGTTAAGTTCTTTTTAGTTGGATTGAATGATTTTGGAAATAATCTCTTTTGACCATTCGGGTAAGGGAGTGTTGAGTATAATATTTTGCTCACCTCTTGCACCTGATTTGCGAAGTGATGCGATACGCTTATAATGTGTTTGTGAATTATCAAACAGATAGAGAGCTTTTGCTTGTGGTGCAACTTCGGCAATTTGTTTTATGCTTTTATAATATCGTCTCACAATAATGGCAGGATCGACAAAATGCCCTCTGTTTTGAACTCTGGCACGCACCCTTTGCACATTAAGCAAAGGGTCGCTGAGTGCAACATAGACAATGTAAATATCATAACCTTTTGCAATGGCATCATTTATGAGCTGTTTTTCGCTATTGCCGGAGAAAGTGGTTTCCAATCCAAAACTTATACCATCTTTTAAAAACTGTTTGCGTCTTTTAATTGCCTCTTTGCCTGCTTGTAGCATTTTTTGATTGCTCTCTTTGGAGCCGTCGGGTAAAAAATCTCCAAAGATCTCTTTGGCAATATCATCAGGATTGACAAAGGGGAGTTTTTTAAGAGCTTTGTATTTTCCTATGAGTTTTCTGTAAAGAGTAGATTTACCTGATCCATTTGGACCGGCAAGGATAAACAGTTTTTTTGACATCTTTTAGAGGTTTACAACTGTTTCGTTAAATGTATTATCGATATATACAGTCTCTTTAGTTCCATCGGGATAGAGCTTAACCATATAACCATTTTTCATTCCAGGTTCTTTGATATAAGCAGGTACGCCGTTTTGTAATAGTTCTTTGGTATTGTCATCCATTTCAATGCTGTGCAACTCTTCAAAAATTGTTTCAATATCAAGCTCTATTTTTTGAACCATTGAATTCTCCATGTATTTAGTAAAAGTTATTATACCATAAGTTAATAGTAGCATTTATTCTGGAAATAGAAAAGTTCCAATTAGTCAAAAATTTTCTTAAGCTAGTATCTTGCTTGTGCTTAGATTTGGACTATTTTTTATGAGGTGTACACATTGGTACATCGAATAACAAAGAGACCGAAGATAGTTATAATGAAGTTACTAGATTATAAAATTTGGTGGAGGTGAGGGGAATCGAACCCCTGTCCTGAAGTAGCTAGAGCTATGACTCTACATGCTTAGTCGGTGTTGATATAATCTCGCTGTGTTTTGCTCAACACCCAAAGCTACACACAGCCAGCCAAAAGATTCATCTGTCGGTATGGCGACCGGCAGATATAGTCGCAACGCGGTGACGCCCCGAAAATCGGCTATTGCGACCTTCGCCGTCGGGACGGCCCAAAAGGTTAGTTAAACTTACGCTGCTGCGTAAGCTGGGCGGTAATCTGTATTGTTTGCGTTTGTTTTGTTTGGGCTTGATTACGGAGTTGCCCACTCCGACATGCACATAGCCCCGACTACTCCAGTCGAAACCAAGTCACCCCCATATTAAGCTTAGAGCTAAGGGATGAGAGCTCAGAGCTGATGGGGTTATTACTCCCAAGTTTTATTGAGAGGAGGTATATTGTAACACTTTTAAAAGAAATTGTCAAGTAGTAGCGAGATGGCAAAAAAGAGCATAATTGAGGCAGAGAGAATAGAGAAGTAGTAGTTGATCTTTTGGCTTAAGAGGTGTTTTGTTTTATAGATTAGAAGTGGCATGAGGGTAATCCAGTGTAAAATAGCAACTATAATGCCAATTATGGTATAGGTTGGATTAAGGTTGGTTGTTGCAATGAGTGAGGCTACGCTTAACCAAAAGGCGATAGTGTAGGGGTTAAGGAGTGTGAGGCTAAAGCCTTTGAGGTAATTTTTGGCTAAATCTTTAAACTCTATTTTTTTTGGAAGTTTTTGGATTGGATCGTTTCGTCCTTGAAAGATAAGCCATGCGATATAGAGCAAAAAGAGTGCTCCAAAGAGTGCTAAGAGTTTTGATACCAATGGATACTTAGTAATCTTTGCCCCAACAAGGTAGAGGAGTATAAAGTAGCTAAGATCTGCACTCATTGCTCCAAGGCCAATTGCAACAGCACTCTTATAGGAGCGAAGAGCAGTGGTCATAATAAGGATATTGATTGGGCCAAGCGGAACAGCGGCTCCAAAACCTAAACTTAAGCCACTTAGTAAAGAGGAGATCATCTTTTTAAGCCTCGAAAGAGTAGGAGAATACCGATAATGATAAATGGTAGACTTAAGAGCTGCCCCATCGTAATTGGAAGATTAGTTGCAAACTCTGATTGAGCTGTTTTAAAATATTCAAGCAAAAAGCGGGCACTAAAGCCTAGAAAAAAGGTAAGTCCAAGTGCAATATTGGTAAATTTTTCTCTATCGAGCTTTTTGTAGAGCCAAAAGAGGAGAGTAAAGATAATTAGGTAGCTCATTGACTCATAGAGCACTACAGGGTGGCGAGGGATAGAGTCGATACGGCTAAATATAACGCCCCAAGAGCCATTGGTTGCTTTACCGATAATTTCAGAGTTAAAGAAGTTTCCGATACGAATAGCAGCAGCAACAAGCATTGCCGGTATTGTTGCACGAGAAAGGAGCCATAGTAGTTTGATTTTATACTTTTTGCTAAAGAGCCATAGAGCTACCATTAAGCCTAAGAAACCGCCATGACTTGCTAAACCACCATGCCAGATTTTGATAATCTCTACAGGGTGGGCAAAGTAGTAATTTGGATCGTAAAAGAGTACATGTGCAAGGCGTGCACCCACTAAGAGTCCAATTACTACATAGATAAAGAGTGGTTCTAGAAGTTTTGTATCTTTCCCCTCTCTTTTAAAGATATACTCAGCAATTGTATAAGCTCCAAGGAGTCCTAGAGCGAAGATAAGCCCATACCAGTGCATTTGAATTGGCCCAATCTTTAAAAGAACGGGGTCGATATTCCAGGTGAACATAAGGTGCCTTTATGTGTTGATTTGCTCTTTAATATTTTTTGCAATTTTTGCGATTTTGTCAATCTTTTGGCTGTAGTTTAGGGTGTCGTCTAAGAGCACCTTTACAAATGTAGAGCCAACAATGACACCATCTACATCTTTTGCCTTCTCTTTTGCATTGTGTTCATTTACTCCAAAGCCAATAAAGAGTGGTGTATTGGTTATCTCTTTAACACTTTGGATTATTTTCGAGAGATCTTCGCTCTTGCTGCTACCGGTGATACCCGCATAGGCTACCATATAGATAAAGAGTTTTGCATCGCTTACAATCTGTTTTATTCGCTCTTGGCTATCGGTTGGAGCGATAAAGTCGATAAGGTGTAAATTTGCTGCTTTAATCTGTGGCTTATAGGCTGCTGCCTCTTCAAATGGGAGGTCTGGGATAATAAAGCCCTTGATACCACTTTGTTTTGCCTCGTTAATAAAGGTATCTAAGCCTTTGTGGTAGAATGGGTTAAAGTAGCCCATCCAGAGAGTATCGATAAGAGGAGCTATCTCTTTAGAGGTGCGAAAAAGGTCATCTATCTTAAAGCCGCTTTGGAGTGCTTTGAGGTTTGCTAATTCAATAGTGGGACCATCTGCTACAGGATCAGAAAAAGGGATGCCTAGTTCCAAAAAATCGACACCCACTTCGGCAAGTTTCGCACTTAAATCAATAGTAAAATTGCTATCTGGGTACGACGATGTAATATATGCGACCAATTTTTTCACAATATAACCTTTTTTTAATCATTTTAATGTAATTATACTAAATGATTGTAAAAGCTGAGTTCAAATAGATACTCTATAGGTATTTTATTAAGTATTTAAATGGTTCAGTTAATAAGGATTAGTTTTGGAGTAGAGCAATGAGTATCCACTTAAGTAGAAAGAAGAAGATTACTGTAAAGAGTGTACAAAAGTATAAGAATAGAGAAAAACTAGTAATGATCACCGCTTACGATGCCCTTTTTGCCTCACTTTTTGAGGATGAGGTTGATATGATACTCGTAGGCGATAGTTTGAACATGAGTTTTCTTGGAAAGGGTGATACACTTAGTGCTACAATGGATCAGATGATCTACCATACTCAAGCTGTCTGTAATGGAGCCCAAACACCCCTAATAGTTTTTGATATGCCTTTTGGTTCCTATAGAACAAAAGAAGAGGCTCTTGAGAATGCGATGCGTGTCTATAAAGAGACTGCTGCAGATGCAATTAAGATAGAAGGTGGCAAAGAGCGAGCTAAAATTATAGAACACCTTACAAAAAATGGAATTGCTGTGGTTGCACATATTGGCTTAATGCCGCAGTTTGTACGAAGCGAAGGGGGATATCGTGTTAGAGGGAAGAGCCAAGAGGATATAGAGAGTTTGATTGAGGATGCTAAAGCATTAGAGGCTGCAGGGGCTTTTATTGTATTAATAGAGGGTGTAGTAAGCGAGGCAGCAAAAGAGATTACTAAGTCTCTTCAGGTACCAACTATCGGGATTGGTGCAGGAGATGCGTGTGATGGTCAAGTGTTGGTGTGGAGCGATATGTTAGGCTTTTTTGAGAACTTTAAGCCAAAGTTTGTCAAACGATATTTAGATGGAGCTAAACTTGTAAAAGATGCCGTAAAAGAGTATACTAACGAAGTAAAAAGTGGGAAATTCCCAACAGATGAGTTTAGTTATTAAGGAGAAAGGGATGGTAAGAGCAATTTTAGTAGTACTCTCACTACTATTTATTAGTGGATGTATGCAAAGTGGAAATATGGAAAATTCAACTCCAGTTCGCTTTGTGGAGGATTCTGTTTTAATTGCAAAAGTAAAGACTGCACTTATCCAGCAAAAAGGTTTAGAAGGGTTTAAGATCCATGTAAATGCCTATAAAGGTGTTGTGCAGCTAAGTGGCTTTGTTGATAGTGATGTAAACAAAGAGCTAGCAGGGCAGATTGCTAAGAGTGTCGATGGTGTAAATGAGGTCGTCAATAACTTAATAGTAATGCAATAGAGCAGTGAGTAGATGCAAAGAGTTGTAGAGATTGAGAAGTTTGAGGGCGAAGAGAGCATTGAGAAGAGTCTTCGTCCTAGCAAGTGGAGCGAATATATTGGACAAGAGCGAATTAAGGCAAATCTAAAAGTTTTTATAGAGGCGAGTCTAAAGCGTGGAGAGGCTTTGGATCATATCTTGTTTTATGGCCCTCCTGGGCTTGGAAAGACGACACTTTCGAATATTATTGCTTCACAGATGGGAACCAATATCAAGACAACTGCTGCACCAATGATAGAAAAGAGTGGGGATTTAGCAGCACTTTTAACCAATATTGAAGAGGGTGATATTCTCTTTATTGATGAGATTCACCGTTTAGCTCCAGCAGTTGAGGAGATTCTCTATCCAGCGATGGAGGATTTCCGTTTAGATATAATTATTGGTAGCGGCCCTGCTGCACAAGCTGTTAAGATTGATTTGCCTCGATTCACGCTTATTGGTGCAACTACGAGAGCGGGTATGCTTAGTAATCCATTGCGAGAGCGTTTTGGTATGCACTTTCGAATGGAGTTTTATACTCAAGAGGAGCTTGCAAAAATTATAGAGCAAGCTGCAGCAAAGCTTGAGCGTAAAATTGAAAAGCAAGCAGCCCTCGAGATTGCCAAGCGAAGCCGCGGAACACCAAGAATTGCTCTGCGACTATTGCGGCGTGTACGCGATTTTTCTGATGTAGCTGGTGAAAAGGTTATCTCTTTGCAAACAACAATATATGCTCTAAAGCAGTTAGGGGTAAATAGTGTCGGTTTTGATGAACAAGATATTAAATTGTTAGAGTTACTTATCGCTGCTAAAGGGCGACCGATGGGTTTAGCAACCATAGCTGCAGCTCTTAGTGAGGATGAAGGGACAATAGAGGATGTATTAGAGCCCTACTTAATAGCTAATGGATATATTGAGAGAACTGCACGTGGTAGAGTAGCAACTGCTAAGACCTATGAGCTCTTTAAGTTAACACCACCAATAACAAAGCAAAGCAATGGAGGATTATTTGAGTAGAGCAACACAGCTAGTATTTCTCTTTTTTGCATTAGCACTCTTTGCGGCTTATAGTATCTATAAGCCTTTTCTTTTACCCTTGGTAGTGTCGATCTTGTTAGCAATGGCAACAAGCAATGTTACTAGGGCTGTTACAGAGTTTGCTGAGTCAAAAAAGATTGCTACAGCAATTATGACACTCTTGATGATTATTCTTATTCTTGTACCAATTGCTTATATAGCAACTACAGGTATTAAGTATG
>JALWMN010000010.1 GCA_027083895.1 Campylobacteraceae bacterium | reverse complement strand
GAGGATGGTGAGCCAATAAATGAGATCTTTGTAGATGCTAAGGTAGCTAAATATGCTAAGTTAGCACTCGATAGAATGTTGGAGATTAAGTAGCTTTAGTTAGTGATTAGTGAGTATAGTGATTAGCGATTAGTTTTGGAGGTTATATTTTGTATTTAAATCATGAGGAGTTTGTAAAGCAGGCTCTCAAAGAGGATATTGGAAGAGGGGACCTATTTGTTCGTGTAACAAAGCCAAAAGAGGTTAGTGGTTATATTTTAGCAAAAAGTGATGGTGTGTTTGCAGGAGAGGAGTATCTGCTAGCAATGCAAAACCTTTTTGATGTAGAGTTTAGCTTTAATGTTAACGATGGTGAGAGCTTTAAGAAGGGCGAGAAGTTAGTGCTTATTAAAGGTAACTCTAAATCGCTTTTGAGCTTAGAGCGAACGATATTAAATATTGTGCTTCATGCTAGTTCAATAGCAACACATACTAATAGATTTGTACAAAAGATTAGTAAATATGGAGTTAAGCTCTTAGATACAAGAAAGACCCGTCCACTATTAAGAGAGTTTGAAAAGTATGCTATAAGGTGTGGTGGTGGTATAAATCATAGAATGGGATTAGATGATTGTCTAATGCTTAAAGATACCCATCTAAAGACGATTGAGAATCTAGATGCATTTATGGTTGAGGTTAGAGCCAAAATCCCATTTACTGCAAAAGTAGAGATTGAGTGTGAAGATTTTGAGAGTGCTCAAAGAGCAATGGCAGCAGGGGCTGATATAGTAATGTGCGATAATATGACTCCAAGCCAAATTAGAGAAGTAGTAGCCTTTAGAGATGAAAAATATCCTCATATTCTGCTAGAGGCTAGTGGAAATGTAACATTAGAGAGTATAGAAGAGATAGCAAAAACTGGTGTTGATGCGATTAGTAGTGGAAGTACGATTCATCAAGCATGTTGGATAGATCTATCTATGAAGTTAGAGGGGTGATGTTAGTGATTAGTAAATAGTGAATAGTGATTAGTTGATGATTATGGAGGGTGAATTTTGAAATTAAAGTTATACCAAATAGATGCCTTTGCTAAAAATATATTTGAAGGTAATCCAGCAGCTGTAGTTCCACTTGAGTATTGGATAGATGAGCTTATCATGCAAAAGATTGCAAACGAAAATAATCTCTCTGAGACAGCCTTTTTTGTATCTGAGGGTAATCAATTTTCTATTCGATGGTTTACTCCATCAAATGAGGTTGATTTATGTGGGCATGCTACATTGGCGACTGCTTATGTAATATTTGAGATCTTAAATTATCAAGAGAGTGAAATTCTATTTAATTCTAGAAGTGGAATATTAAAAGTTAGTAAAGATGAAGATAGATTTACGATGAGTTTTCCAATTCAAGAGATTAAAGAGTGCATGATGCCAAGTAGCTTAGAAAGTGCATTTGGAAAAAGAGCAATTGAGTGTTATAGATCTATCGATTATCTATTAATATTTGAAGATGAAGAGGATATTGTAAATTTAAACCCTAATATAGAGTTATTAAAGCAGATTGATGCAAGAGGGGTGATAGTTACAGCAAAGAGCCAAGAGTATGATTTTGTTTTAAGGTATTTTGCTCCTAAGATTGGTGTTGATGAAGATCCAGTAACTGGTTCAGTATTTACAGAGTTGGTACCCTATTGGAGTAGAGTTTTAAAGAAAGATAATTTTAAAGCTAAACAAGTTTCACAAAGAGCTGGAGAAGTTTTTTGTAGAATAGAAAATGGTAGAGTAGAGATATCAGGTTATGCTATAAA
>JALWMN010000009.1 GCA_027083895.1 Campylobacteraceae bacterium | reverse complement strand
TTGTGGAGTGTATTTGCATAGAAGATACCCAATACAATACCAATGACAAGTGGTGAGAAGCCTAACTGTTTTATAAAATTTAACGAACTTATATAGGTTGCTGCTGCTGCAAAGATTGCAACAAAGAATACACCGCTTGAGATCTCTTTAAGATGTTGCGAAGAAAACATAAAGAGTTACCTTTTAGAGTGATTTTTTGCAATTATAGCAAAAAATTATAAAAGAGAATTACCTCTTTTTATGCTCTATAAGGCTTCCTTTATTGTGGCTAAGGATTTTTGTAATCTCTTTTTTGATAGCAGGATCACTCTTTTCATCACCTATGATCTCTAGCATTTTACTTATATTTTGGTGTTTCATTGCACTCTCTTGTTTGAAAGCTTCGAAATTATACTCTTGCTCTTTTAAGTAGGCTTCGTGTTTTCGTTTTGCATGCTGGTTAATATAGCGAAGGATTAGCCATACTAGAAGTAGGAAAAGGAGTAAGAAAGCTATAATTTTATAGAGTGAGATCTCTTGCTCTTTTTCGATAATCTCACTTTTTTGTTTAATTTGTGCTAATTCGAGCGATTTGTTAGCTTCGATTGCAACCTGTTTTGTTTTTTCTATGTGGAGTGTTTTTGCCTTTTCTACTTCAAGCTTTTTAAGGTGCACCTCTTTTTGAGCATTGATAGTTGCAAGCTCTTTTTGGGACTTCTTTTGTAACTCTTGGAGTGCAAGCTTATTTTTGTAATCAATTTTTAACATTCTCTCCTTAGGAGTCTCGTTATTTATTGCTCTATTTGATTGAGTCTTTTGTGGAGTGGTATACACTGCTTGGAGTTTTGGATTGTTTCGATTAAGCTCTCTAGTTTTTGCGACTGTATCACTATCGCATGCACTAAAAAAGAGTAAAACTATCATTATTAAGAAGGCTCTCATAGATTTTTCCTTTCAAATGGTCCACTCTGAAGCTTGCTAAATAGACTCTTCATTTCAACCTTTTTTTAAAATCTCTTTAGCATTATACAATAAAACATAATTTTTTTTTGCTATAATCAGCTTCAGACTAAAAAAATGGAGTGTTTTATGAGAATCAGCGGGGCACAGATGGTTTGCGAAGCCATTAATGCAGAGGGTGTTAAATATGTTTTTGGTTACCCTGGCGGTGCAATCATGAATGTTTATGATGAGATATATAAGCAAGATGGATTTAAACATATTTTAACAAGACATGAACAAGCCGCAGTACATGCAGCAGATGCTTATGCAAGAGTAAGTGGCAATGTTGGTGTTGCTATGGTTACAAGTGGACCAGGGTTTACAAATGCTGTTACAGGGCTTGCAACTGCTTACATGGACTCTATTCCTCTTGTTGTAATTAGTGGTCAGATACCAATTTCGCTTATTGGAACAGATGGTTTTCAAGAGGTTGACGCAGTAGGAATTAGTAGAGCATGCACCAAGCATAACTATCTAGTAAAGAGTATCGAAGATCTCCCAAGAATATTAAAAGAGGCTTTCTATATTGCTAGAAGTGGAAGACCAGGCCCTGTACTTGTTGATATCCCAAAAGATATTACAAGTGAGATTGCTGAGTTTAACTACCTAGATAGAGTGGAGATTCCTACCTATAAGCCAAGTTATAAAGGGAATGATAAGCAGATCAAAAAGGCTATTGCTGCAATTTTGGAGGCAAAAAAACCACTACTTTATATTGGTGGTGGTACTGTTTTAAGCAACGCTTATGAGATTGTTAGAGAGTTTGCAAAAGTTACCCAAATTCCAGCAGTAGAGACGCTCATGGCT
>JALWMN010000008.1 GCA_027083895.1 Campylobacteraceae bacterium | reverse complement strand
CGAACTCTTCTTTTACGCTGAGCGTAGCGTCTGCTCTTTAACTTTTGTACACTTTTTAACATGACTTCGCTCCTTACTTACCTGCTGCTTTACCAGCTTTTCTAATGATAACTTCATCAGTATACTTAACACCCTTACCTTTATATGGTTCTGGCGGTCTAAACCCTCGAATTACAGCCGCTACTTGACCAACTTGCTGCTTATCTGCACCACTTACAGTAATAATATTCTTATCAACTTTAATATCAATTCCTTCTGGAATCTCATAATTAATTGGGTGCGAGAATCCAAGTTGCAACTCTAAAGTCTTTCCACTCACTTGTGCACGATAACCAACTCCATTGATCTCTAAAGATTTGCTAAAACCTTTATCTAGACCAATAAAGATATTATTTAAGAGTGCTCTATAAGTACCCCAAAATGCAGAAGACTCTTTTGTATCTCCAACACGAGTTAACTTTACTTGCTTATCTTCAATCTCTATACCAACACGGCCATGTGTCTCAAGCCGCTTCTCTAAATTCCCTTTTTTTGCTACAATCTCCGTACCGTCAACTGAAACTTCAATTCCAGCAGGGATAGTAACCGGCTCTTTTCCAATTCTTGACATTACTTTCCCTCCTTACCAGATACTACAAAGTACTTCGCCACCTGCTCCAAGCTCATAAGCTTTATCATTTGGCAAAATACCTTTACTTGTTGAAATAATTAATGTACCATAACCATTCTTGAAGTTTTTGATCTCATCCTTGCCTTTGTATATTCGTCTACCAGGCTTTGAGACTCGTTTAAGCTCATTAATTACACTTCTATCGTTATCGTCATACTTTAAAACAACTTTGATACTCTTTTTGTTGTTGCCTAAATCCTCTACGCTATAGCTCTCTAAATATCCCTTCTCAACAAGAATAGAAACAATTGACTCAATCGTTTTTGAGTGTAGAAGATCTGTCGTCTCAAGTCTTCTCATTGCTGCATTTCTTATACGAGTAAGAGAGTCTGCAATAATATCTGTCATCATCTTTTACTCCTTAATTACCAGCTTGCTTTTCGCATGCCTGGAATTAGACCTTCAGAGGCCATCTTTCTTAAACAGATTCTGCAAATGCCAAAATCTCTATAAACAGAGTGTGGTCTTCCACAAATAGAGCATCTGGTATATGCTTGAACCGCGAATTTTGGTTTTCTCTTTGCTTTTGCAATCATAGACTTCTTCGCCATTATCTCTTTCCTTTCGCAAACGGCATACCTAACTTCTCAAGAAGTGTAAATGCCTCTTTGTCATCTTCAGTATTTGTAATAATTGCAATATTCATACCATGAGTCTTCATGATTGAGTCGTAACTCACCTCTGGAAACATCAACTGCTCATCAAGTCCAAAGTTATAGTTTCCACGACCATCAAAACCTTTTCTTGGTAACCCTCTAAAGTCTTTCACTCTTGGCAGTGCAATAGAGATAAGCTTATCTAAGAAGTTATACATTCTCTCACCTCTTAGAGTTACCTTAATACCACTTGGAGCACCCTCTCTTGCCTTAAAACCAGCAACAGATTTTCTCGCCTTAGTAATTACGGCTTTCTGGCCTGCAATCAAAGAGATAGTATCAGCCATATTTTGAATCAACTTACTATCTTTTCCCTCTTGACCAGCCCCAACACTTATTACAATCTTCTCTAGTTTCGGAGTCTTCATTACATTATCTATTGATAGCTCTTCTCTTAAAGCTGGGGCAAGTGATTCATATTTCTCTTTTAATCTGCTCATGATTATCCTTCAACTTTCTTAACATTTGAGATATGAATAGGCATCTCTTTATTTATAAAGCCACCCTC
>JALWMN010000007.1 GCA_027083895.1 Campylobacteraceae bacterium | reverse complement strand
TGTAAACCTGCTATTGAAAAAGAGATTCCCCAAGAGGGTAAATGCCACTGCGGAATCTTTTGTACTCCTGAGTTTATAGAAAAATTTAAAGAAGAGAATCAGTAGAGTAGAAAAAGAGTTAAAAAACATGGATGTAATTGATCTTTTTATAAAACTCCTAAGTGCCCCCTCGATTACTCCCGATGATGGTGGGCTACTTCGCTTTATAGAGGAGTATCTAGAGGATTTTGAGGCGACTTACATCAATAGCCATGGAGTTAAAAATCTTTTCTTAACAAAAAAGTTTAGCCAAGGAGAGCACCTCTGCTTTGCAGGACATGTAGATGTTGTTCCTCCAGGTGAAGGTTGGGAGAGTGATCCATTTACTCCTCTTATCAAAGATGGTAAAGTCTATGCTCGAGGTGCTCAAGATATGAAGAGTGGTGTTGCAGCATTTGTAGCAGCAATGAGAGAGACAAAAAACTTTAATGGAAGGCTCTCTTTACTCCTTACTTCTGATGAAGAGGGAGATGCCCAATATGGTACAAAGATAGTACTGCAAGAGCTGCAAGAGAAGGGGCTGCTCCCAGATTATGCAATTGTTGCCGAACCAACTTGCGAGGAGATTTTTGGAGATGCTATTAAGATTGGAAGGAGAGGCTCTAATAATGGTGTAATCAAAGTTTTTGGCAAGCAAGGGCACGCAGCTTACCCAGCTAAAGCAGTCAATCCTATCAATTTAATTGCCCCTATCTTACCAAAAATTGCTGGCAAAAACTTAGATGATGGCGATGCGTATTTTGAACCAAGCCAATTTGTAATCACTGATATTCGAGGAGGCATGGAGGTTACAAATGTAACGCCTGGTATGGTAAAGATAATGTTTAATGTTCGAAACTCTACAGCAACTACTCTAGAGAGTATTAAAGCTTTTGTAGAAGAGAACTTTAAGGGAGTTGATTATGAATTTGAGTTTAAACCATCAGCTAAGCCCTTTATGACAAATCCTGCAAGTAAAATTGTAAAACTGATGCAAAAATCTATTAAAGAGATCACTAATGTAGATACTAAACTCTCAACAGCTGGGGGTACAAGTGATGCTCGCTTTTTTGGAGAGTATGGTGTAGAGACAGTAGAGTTTGGTGTACTCAACGATACAATTCATGCACCAAATGAGAATACTTCAATAAAAGAGGTAGAGGATCTCTACCTTATCTTTAAAGAGATCATTAAAAAGTTTTAGCAATGGATATTGGCCAAATTGTTATCGCAACACTTATAATTGAGATTTTGGAGATCTTATTACAGTATGATAAGACACTTAAAGGGTCTCTTTTTAAACAGTATCAATACTATATGAAGAGTCCATTTCTCTTTTTTGGCACTCAAATTGGCTATATTTGGCTTCTCTTTCTTGCAATCTTTTATGGTAATTTAAGTTGGGCATTGGTTTTTGCTGTTATTTTAAAGAGTTTTGATATATTTACAAAACTTGCACTACTTGATAGGCTCTTTATAAAACCAGATAGTAACTATATTGCTGAAATTGAACCACTTTTAGATATGAAGATCCCAACATGGATCTATCTTATTGGGCCACTTACATACCCTTACTTAGTCTACTTGGCGTTTGAATAAAGGAAGAATCATGAGAGTTGTTGTTGGAAACAGACCCCTATTAGAGGCGATTGCAATTGAGAAATCGTTTGATTATAAACTTTTTGAAGATTTATCACTCTCTTTGTATGCAAAACAGAGCGTAGCAGTAATGGGTCGTAGTGGTACGGGAAAATCGACCCTTTTGCATATTCTCTCTACACTTCTTAAACCTGATAGGGGCGAAGTTTTGATTCAAGGTAAATCTATCTACTCTTTTAGAGAAGAAGAGATCGAAGCAATCAGACGAAAAGAGATTGGAATTATCTTTCAATCCCACTACCTCTTTAAAGGTTTAAGTGCCTATGAGAATGTTGAAACTGCCACACTTTTAGCTCAAACCAAAATAGATAAGAGTATATTTGAGTTACTAGAAATTGACCATGTTATGCATAAGAAGGTATCAGAGCTCTCAGGAGGACAGCAGCAGAGAGTTTCAATAGCTAGGGTTCTTAGTAAAAAACCAAAAATAATCTTTGCAGATGAACCAACAGGGAACCTCGATAAAGAGAGTGCAAATAGAGTAATTGATGCCCTCAATAGCTATATTCAACACTACAATGCAGCTCTTTTTTTAGTGACACACGATTTCGCTATTGCAAAAAAGGCACAAAAACTCTACCAACTCGAAAATAGAAGGCTCAATATAAGATAAAAAATTTTTTTATATGTTATAATATGAGAAAAAAGAGGTTGAACGTTGAAAAGAATTCTATTTATAGCGATGATTGCTCTTATGAGTTCAGGTTGTATAACAATATCAAAATTTAACCGTTCTACATTTGAAATTAACGAAGGTTACCTCTCGATAAAAAATATCAATGAAAATATCGAAAAGCAGATGCCACTTATTGAAAAGGTTGGTACAAATGAGGTAAAGATTCTCTCTGCTACCCTCTTTGCCTCAAAAGATCCACACCGATTAGTAGTAGAGGTAGAATTTATCTTTACTAGTTTTGAAATCCCAGAAGGGCTCCCTGCAGTTGCACAATTTAATACATCAATTACCTATAACACAAAAACGCACAACTTTACACTCAGCCAAATTAAGCTTATGCGTATTAGATACCTTAAAGAGGAGTTACTTGAGTACCTACTACCACAACAAAGAAAGTTTATACCAGATGCACTCAAAGCAAAACTTAAAGAGATTATTCTCTATAAATCAAAGAGAGAGTTAAAAACTATTAAAAAGATCGAAGTTAAAGAGGGACAAATTAAG
The DNA here is from genome assembly GCA_027083895.1 of Campylobacteraceae bacterium. GTDB lineage: Bacteria > Campylobacterota > Campylobacteria > Campylobacterales > Sulfurovaceae > JAADEQ01. The sequence goes on along the minus strand of JALWMN010000007.1, from coordinate 5,523 downwards.
GTAACATTTTAATCTTCATCTCCTCTTTTATAGTTTTCTTAATAAAAAATTAGCTATAAATACACTAAATTTTACCTTTAAGGAATTTTATGAGCTACTATATTGAGAGTTTTGATCCAGAAATCTTTAATGCAATTGAGAGTGAACTTCAAAGACAAAATAACCATCTAGAGATGATCGCTAGTGAAAACTTTACACTCCCTGCAGTTATGGAGGCAATGGGAAGTGTCTTTACAAATAAGTATGCCGAAGGGTATCCAGGTAAAAGATACTATGGTGGATGTGAAAATGCCGATAAGGTAGAACAGATTGCAATCGATAGAGCATGTGAACTCTTTAAATGCAAATATGCAAATGTTCAACCACACTCTGGTAGTCAAGCAAATGGTGCTGTTTATGCTGCACTCTTAAAACCATACGATAAAATCTTAGGTATGGACTTAAGCCATGGTGGTCACCTTACACATGGAAGTAAACCAAGCTTCTCAGGAAAAAATTATCAAAGCTTTACTTATGGTGTCGAGTTAGATGGCCGAATTAACTACGATAAGGTTATGGAGATTGCCAAAATTGTACAGCCTAAAATTATCGTTTGTGGTGCAAGTGCATATGCAAGAGAGATTGACTTTAAGAAGTTTAGAGAGATTGCTGATGCAGTTGGAGCTTACCTCTTTGCTGATATTGCACATATTGCTGGATTGGTTGTAGCAGATGAGCATATGAGTCCATTCCCATATGCAGATGTAGTAACAACAACAACCCATAAGACACTTGCAGGGCCAAGAGGTGGAGCAATTATGACAAACGATGAGAAGATTGCCAAAAAGATCAACTCTGCGATCTTCCCAGGTCTTCAAGGAGGGCCATTAGTACATGTAATTGCAGCAAAGGCTGTTGGTTTTAAACACAACCTTAGCCCTGAATGGAAAGAGTATGCAAAAGCGGTTAAAGCAAATGCCGCTAAGTTAGCAGAGGTTTTAGTAGCAAGAGGATATGATGTAGTAAGTGGCGGTACAGATAACCACTTAGTATTAGTAAGCTTCTTAAATAGAGAGTTTAGTGGTAAAGATGCAGATGAAGCTTTAGGGGCTGCAGGTATAACTGTTAATAAAAATACTGTTCCTGGAGAGACACGAAGCCCATTTATAACTAGTGGTATTAGAATTGGATCACCTGCTCTTACAAGTCGCGGTATGGGTGTTAAAGAGTTTGAGTGGATTGCAAATAAGATAGCCGATGTTTTAGATAATATAAACGATAGCCAACTCCATGCTAAGATTAAAGAGGAGGTTAAAGAGTTAGCAAGTAATTTTATAATCTATGACAAGCCAATTTACTAATATCAAATCACTCTTAAGTAGGCTTACTGCAGAGTCTACCCACTACTATATAGAGCAAAAGGAGATTGCAAGCAAAGAGTCTTTTGAGGGGCATACCATCTACTCTCGATTCAAAAGATTTGATGGTCAAGTCACCGAGACACTCCTTGAGCAACATATTAAAAAAGATATCAATCTTGCTATTCCATTAGATAGCAACTCTATTATATTCGAGTATGCTGGTGAACATATGGTCACATTCGCATCTCTTCTTTTTCATATTGCAAAAGAGTTTTCAATCGATAATTTAATAATTACAGACTATTCTCAAGAGAAAATTTCTATTCTTCTCCTCCTTGATGAGTACAATAGTAACACTTTTGAGGAGTTTTTAAGAAAAACTAAAAATCTACTCGAAATGAAATTTCCAGATGAGTGGCAGATCTTTCCTAAAAGAAATCGGCCAGAAATTGGGAATTTATTGAATCTCCCAAGAGAAATTATTGAGTTAGATACATTTTAAATCTATAAATTATTCTATTTTTCATATTCCTTAATATGATAATTTAATATTTTGTGGTATAATAGGGAGAATCAAATATCTTGGGGGATAGAATCATGGCAGATAAAAATACGCTCGATGACCTTATTATTACTGATCCAGAGCCTGAAAAGGGAAAATCGAAAGGATTACTAGCTCTCTTAGCTCTAATCATTCTTTTAATCATTGTAGGTGCTATATTGGCTAAAATGATCTTTACATCATCAGATGATAACCAGTCAGCAAGTAATGAATCGATCGCTCCTGCAGTACAAACTATCACAGATAGCAATAATCAAAGCAGTAACAACAACTCTTTAAGTAGTGATCTACAAGATCCAGATCTTGCCCCATTAGATGACATAAATAGTAGTGCAGATACCATTGCAACAACAGAGAAGATAGATGGTGGTATTGTTGAAGATGGAGCTCCCAAAACAAAAGAGTTACAAAATAGTACTGCAGCTAAAAATAACAAGAATCAAGAGCTTAAAAATGATACAGATGAAGTTGTAGTTGAAGAGATACAAACAAAAAAGAGTGAAAAGAAGCATGAGGAAGCAAAAAAAGTACAAAAAGTAAAACCTAAACCTAAACCACAACATACCAAAAAGGTCTATGGCGGCCATGGCAATGTATATATTCAAGTTGGATCTTTTGTAAAAGGGCCTGAGAGTAGCTTTATTGAGAAGATTAGAAGAGCTGGGTTTAGATTTAGAATTAAAGAGAGTAATGGAAAGAGAAGAGTATATGTTGGTCCATTTAGAAGCCGAGAAGAGGCAAAAAGCCTTTTAGGCATAGTTCGCTCAAAAATTAACCCAGATGCATTCATTAAGTAGTTACTATGATAAAATCTTACCTCTTTGATCAACTGAGTGCAGTTGCACTCTATGCAGAGATAAAAAAACTCTATCCACAAGAGATAACTATGCTCTTTGAGAGCGTAGTCACTAGTGAAGATGGAAATTTTAGTTTTATTGTTATAGGTGCTAAAGAGCGTATACAATATAAAAATGGTTTAACAACTCTCATTATAGAGGACAAAGTTACACAAATAGATAAAAATCCATTTCAATACCTAAAAGAGTATTATAGTCATATAGATGCAAAAAAGTATCAAGAGTTCTCTAAAACAGTTGGTTTTAAGTTTGTTGATGGATTCATTGGCTATATTGGTTACGATATGGTTCAAGTATTTGAGCCATCTTTGCAAAAAAGTATGAGTCAATTAGAGGATACGCTTCATATCCCTGATCTAGATCTTATTCGCCCAAAAATAATTGTAGCTTTTGCACATAAAAGTTCACAGTTAACACTTGTAGATATTGATGGCAATCACCACGAAATGCTATTAGAGATTTCAAAACTGATTCCTCAACCGCACAAACCTGAACAGATCAAGCCAGCAAAATTAATTGGCAATGGTAAGTATTCTCTCTCTAAAGAGCGATTTATGGAGATAGTAGAGGAGGCTAAAGAGCATATCCGAGCTGGTGATGTTTTTCAAATACTCCCCTCTAATCGCTATACCCAAAAGGGCTCTATCGATCCACTTAGTTTCTATAGGATTTTAAGATCAAAAAACCCCTCACCTTACCTCTTTTTATTAGACTTTAAAGAGTTTACCATATGTGGTTCATCACCAGAAGTAATGGTTCGACTTACCGACAATGAGATTCTCCTTCGACCAATTGCAGGTACTCGAAAAAGGGGTAAAACACCTCAACGCGATCATGAATTAGAGCTCGAAATGATCAATGATCCAAAAGAGTGTGCAGAACATCTTATGTTAATTGACCTTGGTAGAAATGATGTTGGACGAGTTGCAAAAGTGGGTACAGTTAAGGTACCAAGTATGATGCGTGTAGAGAAATACTCTCATGTAATGCATATGGTTTCGGATGTTGTTGCCGAATTAGATGATAAATATGATATGTTTGATCTCTTTGCATCTACCTTTACAGCTGGTACAATGACAGGTGCACCAAAAATTAAAGCAATGGAGATTATTGCCTCTTTTGAGGGTGTAAAAAGAGGTTTTTATAGTGGAAGTGTTGGTTACTTCTCCTTTAGTGGAGATATGGATTCAGCCATTGCGATTAGAACTGCCCTTATTAAAGATGACGAGATTATCCTTCAAGCAGGTGCAGGTGTAGTTGCTGACTCTAAGCCTGAACTAGAAGAGTTAGAGGTTAGAAATAAACTCATGGCTCTTATTGCAACATTAAAAGAGTTAGAAAATCTTAAAGAGGATGAAGAACTTGTACTCATACGGGAGATCAACTGATGCATAAAAAGTTTGCAATATTTGGAGACCCTGTAGAGCACTCTCTCTCCCCACTTATCCACAATATAGCCTTTCTTAAACTTGGCTTTAATGCACACTACTACAAGATCCATCTCAAAGATGGTTCCAAACTTAAAGAGACTTTTTTGAATGAAAAACTCTCAGGAGCAAATATTACAATACCACATAAAGAGGCTGCATATGCCGCAAGCGATCATCTTGATCCATTTGCAAAAAAGGTTGGAGCAGTCAATACACTTGTTTTAAAAGATGGAAAACTCCATGGCTACAATACAGATGCTCCTGGATTCTTACGATCAATTGCAAAATTTGAAAATATAGAGTCTATTCTTATTTTAGGTGCAGGCGGTACTACAAAAGCTACTTCGGTAATATTAAAAGAGGAAGGCTATAGTGTTTCGATACTTAACCGATCAAAAAAACGGCTTGAGAATTTTATTGAACAAGGCTTTGAGTGTGCTACCTTTGAAAACTTTACTCCCAAAAAGTATGACCTTATTGTCAATATGACCTCAGCAGGGCTTAAAGATGATAGCCTCCCAGCACCAAAAGAGATCCTCGAACCACTTTTGAAAAACGCAAATGCTGCCGTAGATATTATCTATGGGAAAGAGACCCCATTTCTCAAATTGGCAAAATCATATAATCTTCCAATAAGCGATGGCGAAGATATGCTCATTGCCCAAGCTGTCTTAGCATTCGACTACTTTACTAATCACCAATATAAGCTAGAGGAGATTGAGTCTATTATGAGTAGCGTACTTAAAGAGTAAGCTTCTATGTTTAAAAAGGCTCTACTTTTCATACCTCTATTAATCGAAATTATGGATGCACATATCTTTATCTACAACTGCTATAGCACAAATAACCATACCTATATCAACGGCAGGCTTATAGTTGAAAAAGAGATTAAATCAAATTCTAATGATTCGATTCTTAAAAATATTATTCAAAAAGCTCAACTACTCTTCCACTCAGAACTTAAAAACCAGCAAGTCACAGCCAAACTCAACTCTACCCTCTACACCACAATAAGTGACGATGAAGGCTATTTTTCTTTTGAGATCAACGCAACCTCCAACTCAATCTTTCTCTCTACAGAGGGCTCTAACTCTATAGAAGTTTCACCTATTCAATACAAGCAACCAAAAATAGGCATTATTAGCGATTTCGATGATACTCTCATTGTTTCAAATGTTCCTAAAAAGCTTAAACTTCTACTAAACACACTGACCAAAAATTACAAACAAAGAAGCTTGGTGACAAAAATTGCTAATAGAGTAAAAGAGATCCTCTCTCAAAATCCAAAGGCACCTTTTATTGTTGTATCAGGATCCCCCTACCAACTCTACCTA
>JALWMN010000006.1 GCA_027083895.1 Campylobacteraceae bacterium | reverse complement strand
TACGCCTCTTTAGCCCACTCGATAGCATCGATACCTGTATCGTTGCGGCCACCATGTGTAAAAATGTGCCAAGAGCCATCACTAACTCTTTTGGCATCAATTGCAACCACTATACATTGACTCCCAAAACGATTTGCACCTTCGGTGATAAATTGAGGGCGTTTGATAGCAGCTGAGTTGATACTAACTTTGTCACATCCTGCATCTAAAAGAGCATAGATATCCTCTAAAGTACGAATACCTCCTCCAACCGTTAAAGGTATAAAAACCTCTTTTGCTACCTCCTTTACAATATCAACAATAGTTTTTCGCTTCTCATAAGTAGCAGTAATATCCAAAAAGGTAAGCTCATCTGCACCCTCTAAATTATATCGCTTAGCCACCTCAACTGGATCACCAGCATCTCGTAATCCAACAAAATTGACACCCTTAACAACACGTCCATTATCAACATCTAAACAAGGAATGATTCTCTTAGCAAAGTAGTCCATATTAGCTTCTTTAAAATTTTTAAATAGTATAACAAAAAAGTTTTGTAAAAAGGTAATGAGTACTATTAATGGAGATCCATTAATAGTAAGTTGCAATAATTGCGTAACAGACAAAAAACATCAGATGTGAAATGCCTTCAAAGTAATTAGTATGTCCCTCCTCTGTAGCTTTCCAAGCCAAAATTATAGTCATGATCAGAGCACCTATCTGAAGAGGGTTAAAATTTAGCATTAAATTATGGATACCAGTAATATAAGCTAAAAGAAGCAAAATTGGTACTGTGAGCAATATTGAAACTACAGATGCACCCATAGCAATATTTACAACTCGTTGAATCTGATCATTTCTTGCAGCTTTAACAGCAGTAAAGATCTCTGGTGAGACTGAAATTATAGCAATTATAAGACCAGCAAGTCCAGCTGAGATTCCATACTCTTTGGCAAGTTTTACTCCCTCATTTGCAAAGAGTTCCGCACCTACTGCGATAATTGCAATGAGAATAAAGATGATAAAAAAATTGATATAGTTATTAAAGCTCTCAAAGATATAGTCACTATTCTCATCTTCATCAAACTCCTCTTGGTCTTGCATCTTTCTTTTGAGTCGCATAATTCTACTTCGTGCTGTTGCTTGGAAAAACTTTGTATGTGTTTTGGTCTGAAATATAAAAATAATAATATAAAAGAGCATTAAAAGAGCAGCAATTATATAGCTTACCTCTAAAACAACCTCATCTGTATGCCGATGCGATTCGCTAAGAAGACTAGGAACCAAAAGTGCTAAACCTGCGACAAAAAGAATTGTAGTATAGGTACTTGATGTCTCCTTATTGTGCTCTTGTTCAACAAATTTTAAACCTCCAATAAAGACTGAAAGACCCAAAAGTACATTCATATCAACAATAACAGCTGAGATTATTCCACCCTTAACAGTCTCCACAACGTCAGGAGAGTGGCGAGCCTCTAGCAAAATTATATAGAGGAGAACAATCTCTACAATGACTGCACTAAAGGTTAAAACCATGCTTCCATAGGGCTCTTGGAGACGCTCAGAGAGAATCTCTGCAATCTCAGAGACAGTTAATGAAAGAGCAGCAATACCAATTGCAGAAAAGATAGTAGCAAGTGTAGCAAAACCATCTTTATGAAAATAGAATGCAACTATAATAGCAAGAATTCCAACAACTATATCCCAATAATCTTCAACATAGTATCGAAAAGTATTAATATTTTCGTTATTCCTCTGGGGTTCCATTATTTTTAGATGATCCTTTAAGATAAATTTTATCCGAAATTATCCCAAATATTCTTGATGGCACTTTAAAGTTAAACTTAAATAAGAACAAAAGATCATTCTAATATA
>JALWMN010000005.1 GCA_027083895.1 Campylobacteraceae bacterium | reverse complement strand
AGTTTCTCTTTATCCTCTACGAAGTAGTAGCAATAGCCCTCTATGCCGCCTCGTCCTACTCGTCCTCTTAGTTGGTGCAAATCAGCAATTCCAAAGTTTTGTGCACCATCAACTATCATCGTATTGGCATTTGGCAAATGGATACCAGATTCAACTATTGAGGTACTCAAGAGCAGATCATACTCCCCTTTTTCAAACTTAAGCATCTCTTTTTCGGTTGTGGCTGCTGGTACTTTAGAGTGAAGCACTGTTATTCTAAGATTTGGCATCTCCTCTAAGAGCTCTGCCTTTTTCTGCTCGATTGCAGCAATTGAGTTAAAGACATAAAATACCTGTCCACCGCGTCTTAGCTCTCTTCGAATCGCCTCAGCAACTGCTTTAATATCATAATTTTTCACAAAGGTTCGCACCCCTACCCTATTATTTGGCGGGGTAAAGATTTCGCTAAATGTCTTTATATGCGAAAGAGCCATATTGAGGCTTCTTGGAATTGGGGTTGCCGACATACTTAGCAGATGGGTATTGATTGTTAAAGCCTTTAGAGCCTCTTTCTGTTTTACGCCAAATTTATGCTCTTCATCTATTACGACAAGTGCTAAGTTTTTAAATTTTGCATTTAAGAGGGCGTGGGTGCCAACAACCACATCAATTCGCCCCTCTTGCAACCCCTCTAAGACTGCCTTTTTTGTTTTGGCTGTGGTGAATCTATCGATTTTTGCTACTTTAATATCCCACTTCTCTAGCCGCTCTTTTAAGCTTTTAAAATGCTGACTGCTAAGCAGTGTTGTCGGTGCCACAAGTGCAGCTTGGTAACCATTTTTTACGACTGCAAAGATAGCATTCATTGCTACTTCTGTTTTACCAAACCCAACATCAGCACTTAGAAGTCTATCCATTATGCGACCACTTGAGATCTCCTCCAATATCTCTTCTATTGCTCTTTTTTGATCACTCGTATGAATAAAACCAGCATCTTTTAAAAATGCCTCTTGGAGTGGCCTGTCAATGACAATCTTAATCCCCTCTTTAAGGTGCCGCTTGGCTGAAAGCTCCATAAGCTCTCTTGCAATTGCAAAGAGTTTCTCTTTTACCTTGCCTTTAAGCTTTGCAAAGCTCTGTTTGCCAAGTTTATCTAATGTTGGAAGCGAACCACTAGCTGCTACATAGCGATCTATCACCTCTAAATTCTCTACTGGAATATAGAGCATATCTTCATTTTGGTATTGAATACTTACAAACTCTCTAAAGCGTCCCAAAACCTCTCGTTTGACTATCCCTTTAAAGATACCTACACCATAATTTTCGTGAACAACATACTCTCCCACTCGGATCTCATCTAGAATAAGGGTCGATTTTTTGACTCTTCGCTGCTTCTTCTCTCTATTGAGCGATAAAATAAGTTCATTTTTCCCAACGATATTTAAGATCGCCTCACTATAGCAAATATGTAGCTTTTCTAAATTGGGGAGAGAACTTGCACGGATCTGTGTTTCTCCCTTTGCAATAATGGTTATCTGCTTCTCTTTATGTGCCTCGATGAGAGCATTGATATTAACAACCTCTAAATCTCTATACTCTTTTGGCTTAGGAAGTGACGCAAACGAAAAGCTCTCTAACGGCACTTGCGGCAGATTATCGCTATTAAGGCTATAATACTCCTCTATCTCTCGTGCAAGTGAAGCGTTTGCTAAAAGGTGTTCATATTTTTTTAGATAGTTTTGTGCCAAATCCTCTAAGTGCCAGAGCCCTAAAGAGTGTATATCTTTTACAAAGGCTTTGAAGCTACTTGCCTCTACCCGCTCTAAAAGGGCTTTGTACTCTGCCTCGTTCAAACTTAAAAAGGCTGCTGGTATCT
>JALWMN010000004.1:7518-8445 GCA_027083895.1 Campylobacteraceae bacterium | reverse complement strand
AAGAGATCGAAATAAAAGCTCTTGATACAATCTTTACACTCCATGCAGACCATGAGCAAAACGCCTCTACAACAGTTGTTCGAAGTGTCGCCTCTACAGGTGCTCACCCCTATGTAGCGATCGCTTCTGGTATTGCAGCTCTTTGGGGAAGAGCTCATGGAGGTGCGAATGAGTCGGTTATAGAGCAACTCAAACTCATAGGCTCAGTTGAGAATGTCGATAAATTTATCGCAAAAGCAAAAGATCCAAACGATCCATTCCGCCTTATGGGCTTTGGACACCGCGTCTATAAAAACTTCGATCCAAGGGCAAAAATATTAAAAGAGATGCAAAAGAAGCTAAGTAGAGAGCTTAATTTAGATAGCGAGCTTATGAGAATTGCACAAAAGATCGAATCAATTGCACTTAGCGATGAGTACTTCATAAAGCGAAAACTCTACCCAAATATCGACTTCTACTCAGGTATTATTCTAACAGGACTCAAGATCCCTCGCGAGATGTTTACTCCAATCTTTGTAATTGGAAGAACTGTAGGCTGGATAACCCAGTGGATAGAGAGCCAGCTAGATCCACAAAAGAAGATAGTCCGCCCACGCCAACTCTATATTGGAGAGTAGACTCTTCTTTGGAGTTTACTTCCGATCTAATATGTGGCTCTTTGGGGTATAGGTTTGAAACTCTCCTTTAAAGACCTCTTGCTCACCCACAATTCCACTTACCTCAACAAGAGATTTTCTCCCCTCTTGCTGCACAACTTTTGCTCTAAAAAGAGCAGAGTCTCCAAGTTTTATAGGTGCCAAAAAGCGTACATTAGCTGCTACCAAAACAACAGTTGGCTCATTTACTGCAACCATCGCTGCAAAATCTGCTGCACTAAATGTAAAACCACCATGTATCAATCCCCGCTCATCTGCAAGCATCTCTTCG
>JALWMN010000004.1:0-7508 GCA_027083895.1 Campylobacteraceae bacterium | reverse complement strand
TAGCACCTCTGCAGAGCCATCTTCTATTTTTACAACTTCTCCACTAAAACGATCATCGATTTTCAGGTGTGTCTTAACCATGAAAGATCTCTCGATACTGCTCTTCATCAAAGCCTACAACAATATTGCCATCATCAAGCTCTATAACAGGTCGTTTTATAAGAAGATTCTCCTTGCATAACCACTCTCTTTTACCAGCATCATCTAAATTGAGCTCTTTTAATTTAAGTGTTCTATATTTTGTTCCTCGACTATTAAAGAGTTTATCGATACCCACTTTTACAATCCAACTATCTATCTTCTCGCAATCAACCGGAGTTTTTTTAAAATCGATAAACTCATACTCAATACCCGATTCATTAAGAAATTTTAACGCCTTTTTTACACTTCCACATGTCTTTATACCATAGACTCTCATCACTTCAAATCCTTCAAAAACTAAATTGGCTTAGATTATACCAATCTTCTACTTTAACCCAAATTTTGTATTAGAATTAGCAAAGATTTGGTAAATGCTTTGGTTATGGGTGTTTGCAGAAATCTTAAGCTTAACCTATAGCTTAATTGATGGATTTTTGTAAATGCCCTCTAGTAAATGATTTGCTAAAGCTTATTAATCTCTAATAGAAATTTTTAATTGAAACTACCTCTTTTTCTCTAAATAGAGTATATCCCCTTGAGAGGTAACAATCTTCTCCTTCCCATAAGCTATTATAACAATTTTATATGGCCCCTTCATTACTATCTTGTCCCCTAAAAATTGATACTCTAATCTATCTCCAGCTCTCTTAATCTCTTCGGCCGTTACACTCTCTTTATTGCTTACATAACTATAAAAAACTCCATTATTTAAAAAGAGATAGTAGAGGTAGCCATTTTCATAAACCTTCGCTCTTTGCTTATAGACTCTATCAAGATAGATATACTCACTTATATCTTTACCATTAGCAACTTTTCGAAAAAAAAGTGGCACTCTTCCTCGAAAGAGTAGTAGCTGATTCTCTTTTAAAAGTTTTGCACCCATCTTTTTACCCTTTTTTGATGTGAGTAAAAAAGCATCTCCATGCTCCTTCCAGCTACCACTCTCTCTACCTAAAATTGCGTAGCTCCTATTGGCATCAATTGTAATCACCATTCCATCTAATTGCTTATAGTATGAAGCAAAGATCTCTTTTGCCTTAATTGAACGGTTAAGATCAAAAATCCACTGACCACTAATAGAGTTAGCATCTGTAATTAATAAAAAAAGAGTAGATAGTAGTAGCATAAATCTAGCCATAACGTGCCCTTTAAGCTGGGGTATAGCATATTATAGCAAAAATATTCTAGAAGGGCTCATTTTATGGTAAATTTTAAACTATAGCAGAAGTAAAAGCGAAGTAGGAAAAACTTAAAGCACTAATAGGTGCTTACAGCGGCTCTTAATAGCCGCTTGCTCCCACTAAGTTTGTAATAAAGCTTAAGAGTGGATCGATATAGAAAATTGAAGTAACTGTTACAAATGCAGCAATACCAATTACAATCTCTAATGAGAGTGCTCGGTTTGCATATACAACTTTGCCACCACTGAGTTCCTCAGACTTTAAGAACATATAGACAATTAATTTTAGGTAGTAGTAGACTGCAATTGCACTATTAAGAGCCATAATAATTGCAACTACATACCATCCAGAATCAACAACTGCACTCAAAACATAGAGTTTTCCCCAAAAGAGACTAAATGGTGGTACTCCAGCGAGTGAGAGCATAAAGATAGCCATGATAATTGCTGCAATTGGTGATCTATGAATCATTCCAGCAAATTTACTATATGGATGGTGGAATCGCTCATGGTGAACATTATATTTATGGCGACTTACCCAAAGTACTGTAAAGGCACCAAGGTTTGTAAATAAGAAGAGTCCATAGTATAAAAAGAGCGAAGAGTATCCTTTTGTTGTATCAAGAGCAATTGCAATCAATACAAAACCTGCATGTGAAATTGAACTATATGCCAGCATTCTTTTGACATCTTCTTGTACAAGTGCCATCATATTTGCTAAAGTAGTTGTAATAACAGCAAGTGCAATAATCACATCACGGACAATTTCTATATCTAACTCTAAATAGATACCAAAAAGTCGCATTGCAACAACCATCATTGCAATCTTAGGTACAATAGACATATATCCAGCCATAGGAGCACTCGCCCCCTCATAGGTATCTGGTGTCCACATATGGAATGGGATTAATGATACCTTAAATCCTATTGCTACAACCATCAAAAGAGCACCACCAATCAAAGGAATAATAATACCTGCATCATTGAGTCTCTCTTGAAAGATCTTTGCCATAGTAGCCATCTCTACTGATCCAGTTAAACCATAAATAGCTGCAGCCCCCATTGCAAAGAAGCCTGAAGCCATTGCACCCATTGTAAAGTATTTAATAGCGGCTTCATGAGCCAACTTTGTATTATGCATAGCAATCAATGTATAGAGTGCTAAAGAGGCAGTCTCAAGACCTACAAAAATAAGAATTAAGTTATCACTTGATGCCATAAACTGGAATCCAAATACCATAAATAAAAAGAGAGAAAAGAACTCAGGGTATGAAAACTCATGGAACTTTCTCTTTGTGAGTGCTAATGGAATAAAGAGCATCGATGCAATTATAATGATTGATTGACCAAGAACAGAAACCCCATCTATAAGAATAGTATCAAAGAGGCCACGCTCATTGATATTTAGGCTCAACGTTGCACCCAATGCAATAAAGAGAGTTAAAATAGTTAAAGTCGCATAGAGCGTCTTATCAAGATCTGATTTTATTAAATCAATAATCAATATCACCAATGCCCCAACTAGTGTCACAAGCATTGGGGCAAGCGTCATTAAATTCAGTGACGCAAAATCTACTGTTATAGGTGCCATTATTTTGCCTCCTTCGCACTATTTTTACTCACCAAAATTATCTTTTTGGCAACATCAGTCTGTGCTTTTTCATGCATTAGTTGCACGAGAGCCTTCGTTGAGTTATCGATTGGTCCAAGTACTGGCTTAGGATATACACCAAGCCATACTACAATCGCAACAAGTGGAACAAGTGCCCACATCTCTTTGCTGTCTAAATCTGAAAGGTGCTTATTCTCTTCATGAGTTATTGGTCCAAAGAAGGTCTTCTTTAGTATACTTAACATATATACAGCACCCAAGATTATTGATGTACCTGCAACTATTGTCATAACTGGAGAGACTTTAAAGAAACCAGCAAGAGAGAGATACTCTCCAACAAATCCAATTGTAAGTGGTAGCCCTACTGAAGCCATTGTCATGATACCAAAGATTGTTGCATAAGTTGGCATTGAGTAGGCTAATCCACCAAATTGATCCATCATCTTGGTATGTTTTCTATCATAGATTACACCTACAAGCAAGAAGAGTGCTCCCGATACAATACCATGAGAGAGCATTAAAAATACTGATCCTGCAATCCCCTCTACATTCATTGCAAAAGTACCTAAAATAATAACACCCATATGCGAAATTGAGCTATATGCAATAACTTGCTTAATATCTTTTTGAGCATAAGCAACCATAGCTGTATAGATAATCATAATTATTGCAATAATCGCTACTGGCACTATATAGGCTACCGCAGCATCTGGAAAGAGAGGGAGCGAAAATCGAACAAACCCATAAGTACCCATCTTCAAAAGTACTGCAGCAAGAATGACTGAACCAACAGTTGGTGCCTGTCCATGTGCATAAGGTAACCATGTATGGAATGGGAACATTGGAACCTTAATAGCAAATCCTAAGAAGAATGCCCAAAAGAGCCATGTTTGTACATCAAATGGTAAAAGAAGTGCATACCAATCTGTTAATGCAAAGCTCCATGAACCTGATTGAGCATGGTACAAGAAGGCAAAATATAAGATACCAACTAACATTACTAACGAACCAGCAAAGGTATAGATAAAGAACTTAATTGCTGCATAGAGCTTTTTTGGTCCACCCCAAGCACCAATAATATAGAGCATTGGAACAAGAGAGAACTCCCAAAAGATATAAAAGAGAATTACATCTAAAGAGACAAAGACTCCTACCATTGCAACCTCTAAGAAGAGGAGGGTAATAATCATATTCTTAACATTCTCTTTAATACTCAAAGCTACGATACCAATAAGAGTCATTAGAGTACTCATAATCACAATAAAGAGACTAATCCCATCAACACCAAGGTAGTAGCTAATACCAAACTCAGGAATTAGTGGCAACTTCTCAACAAACTGCATCCCTGGCGAAGCTGGATCAAATGCCATCCACAACCATAGTGAGAGCAAAAACTCTGCTGTGGCCACTGCAATACCATAGACTCTAATGCTCTTTTGGTTTACTAAAAAACCAAATAGTCCAGCTACTAGAGGAAAGAAAATTAAAACGGTTAATATATTACTCATCTACGCTCTCCTTACTTCATTGCAACAGATGCAACTGCTATCAATGTAATTAAAATTAAACCAGCCGTCAACCACTTGAGGTAGCTTGAGAGGTTACCATCTTGTGCACTTCTACTAACATCGCCACCCTTCTCTATTGTCTTAGCAATACCATCAACTGTTGCATCTACTATCTTCATATCCACTGTCTGCCACGCAATATTTGATAATTCAGCATACGGTTTACTTACACCATTCTCATATAAATTTGGGATATAGTACTGATTGCTCAACAATTTATATGCAAAGCTATTCTCAACTTTTGGATCTCTCTTAAGACCCTTCGCATACTTAAAGTATGCAAGCAAGATACCACCAACAGCAATGAGAGTTGTTACGATAATAAGAATCCAGACCATATGGTGTGTATGCTCACTCATCTCATACGCTGGAAGCATTTGAGTTACATACTCCATAAACTCCTCTTTCCAGAAACCAAAAATAACTGCTAAAATAGCAAGTGGTGCAAGTGCAATAAAGACCCAATTGTAGGCTTCATGAGGATGTACACCAAGCTCATGGTATCGCTCATCACCAAGGAATACTAAGAATACTTGTCTAAAACTATAAAATGCTGTCATACCAGCAGTTAACCAAAGCACAAACCATATACCATATGTGTGCTCATTAAAGGCAACCTCTAAAATTGTATCTTTCGAGAAGAATCCAGCAAGTGGATAGATACCTGCAAGTGCTAACGATGCTAGCCCCATAAAGAAGAATGTTTTACCCAGCTCTTTCTTGAGTCCTCCCATCTTAAAGATATCAAGCTCATCATGCATAGCATGCATTACATTACCAGCACCCAAGAAGAGTAGAGCTTTAAAAAATGCGTGTGCTGCTAAGTGGAAGAGTGCTACCCAGTATGCACCAAGCCCTGCTGCAGCAAACATATATCCTAACTGTGAAAGGGTAGAGTATGCAATAATTCTTTTTAAGTCTCTATTTACAAGTGCCATCGATGCTGCAAAGATTGCTACAAATGTACCAAGAATAGCAATACCGTAGCCAACTTCAGGGATAGCACTATAGAGTGGATTTGCACGGATAACTAAGTAAACTCCAGCTGTAACCATTGTTGCTGCATGGATAAGTGCCGAAACAGGAGTTGGCCCCTCCATTGCATCTGCAAGCCATGTATGGAGTGGAAATTGTGCCGATTTTCCCATTGCACCAATAAAGAGTGCTATACCAATTGCAACCATCAATCCATGACTTAATTGGTCAAGATGAGCAAAAACCTCTTCGTATCGTAAAGTACCTAAATTCCAGTAGATCATAAAGATACCAACTAAGAGTCCAAGGTCTGCAATTCTATTCATAATAAATGCTTCATTTGCTGCCCAAGCTGGAGAGATTGATGGATTGACATCTCTTGTCTCATCCTTTTTATGATACCAGAATCCTACAAGCAACCAAGAACAGACACCAACACCTTCCCAACCAATAAAGAGCCCTAAGAAGTTATCACTCATTACTAACACCATCATCGAGAAGACGAATGCTGAAAGGTATGAGAAGAAGCGGTTATAACTTCTATCATGCTCCATATAGTAGTTAGAGTAGATATGAACAACTGTCGATACAAGTGTAACTACTGTCATCATTACAGCAGTTACCTGATCAACCGTAAAACCAAAACGAACATCCATATCCCCTACAACAATCCAATCCATTAAGTTCGCATGAATCGCTTTAGGGTTCTGTGCTAACTCAAGCAGTAATGTTGCAGATGCAACAAATGAAACACCAATCAATAAAGATGCTACAATCCCAACCAAGAGATTCTTTTGCGACTGTGCAAAGAGTGCCGCAAAGAGCGAGCTAACTAATGGAGCAAAGAGTGCAATATATAATAGATTCTCCATAACTACCCTTTCATTACCGTGAATTTGTCTAAATCTAAAGTACCATACTTCTTATAGATTAAGATCAATAGTCCAAGACCAACCGCCACCTCACTCGCTGCTATTGCAATAATAAAGAGAGCAAAGAGCTGCCCACTTAGATCACCAATATACGCAGAGATCGCTGCAAACGCAATATTGGCAGCATTAAGCATAATCTCAGTTGCAAAAAATAGCATTAAGAGGTTTTTCCGTCTCACTACCCCAGCTATCCCTATTGCAAAGAGAATTGCCGAGAGTACTAGGTAATGTGTTAATGTTAGTGTCATTTCTGCTCCTTTAACTCTTCTTCTGGCAGTGCATCTATATAGACCTCCGAGAGACTCTTATCCATCTTCTTGCTTGCTAATATAATTCCTGCAATCATTGCTACAAGGAGCATTACAGCTGCTACCTCAAATGGAATCAGATATTTTGTAAAGAGTACCTCTCCAATTACATGTGGATTATCAAGCCCCTTTGTGCCAGTTACAAGTGGTTTAATATTTGCACCAATTGATGGAGCTGCAAAAATCGCCACTAATACAACTGCACTTAAACCACTCAGTAAAAAGACTGCCGCTCCTGAGCTATTCTTCTCTTTAACATTACGCGTTGCATCAAAGAACATCATACCAAATGCATAGAGTGCCATAACGGCACCAGAGTAGACAACTAATTGTACAGCACCTAAGAAGTCTGCTCCTAGAATAAAGAAGAGTCCTGATATAAGTACCATCCCTGCTGCTAGTGCACTCATAGAGTAGAGTATATTCTTACTCATTACTGTGACTAAAAAGAGCCCTGTTATTAAAATTGAAAATAGATAAAATGCTATAGTTTCCATCTCTACTCCTTAATAGGCCAGTGGTGTTGGCTTAATATTCTCATCCGCATTTGGAGAGACGGCACCAAACCCTGGATACTCTTTTTGCTCTTTAAGCTTATCGATTGGCGTTAACATATCCTCAAATAAAGAGAAGCTCGCTCTTTGCTCACTTGCTGTCTCATATCTACCACCATGTACAATTGCAAGCTCTGGACACACCTCAGCACAGTATCCACAGAAGATACATCTACCAAAGTTAATTGTATATTCACTTACCTCTTTTCTCTGATTCTCATCATATCTTGTATCCATG
>JALWMN010000003.1 GCA_027083895.1 Campylobacteraceae bacterium | reverse complement strand
AATGAAAAAATTGATACTTTTACTCTCTTTTTTGAGCTTTATCTATTTTGCAGGTTGTTCAAATTTGTATGCACAAAGGAATATAGCAAGTGGGGATAAGCAAGCATTACAAAATATTAAATTATTAAAGCTTATAAATCGAGTACGGATTAAAGAGAATAACTGCTCTATGGCTACTCATCCATTAATTTTGGATAAATCACTCAGTGATGCTGCTTTTGCACATGCTAAAGATATGGCCTATAACCATATCTTTAAACATGATGGTTCAGGAACAGAATTAGATCCAGCAAAAAAGAGAGTGGGCATTGGTAGTACATTTTATGAACGTATTTTATATTTTGGATTTAAGGCTCCAATAGGTTCTAAAGTTGGAGAGAACTTAGCAAAAATTTCCTATAGAGAGAGCCAAAACTTAGAAGAGCACTTCAAAATTGCTCTGCAAAAGATTTTGCAAGATAAGCAGCAGTGTAAGATTTTAATGAATCCACTATTTAATTATGTTGGTATTGGTTACGCAATATCAGGTAATAGCATATATTGGGTGATCAACTATGCCAATTTAAAAAAAGAGAAATAAATTTTTTGAAGGATATTTGCATGTTAAATATGTATGACTGTAAAAAGACATTTAAGACGGTAACAATTATAGGTGTCTCTGTTGTACTGCTTGATAGTTGTGCTGGTGATAGAGTGAGAAGAGATAGGTTGTATCATGCTCACTCTAAGTATACAACTCATCAAGATGGATCAAGAATTTCAAAAAGTTTTAATAGTCAGGTTAATCTATCGAAGAAAGTCCCAATCAATGCAGCAAGAAGTTTTCAAGAGATAGATCGACAAGCAGTTCGCACGAAGCCAGTTTATATTGCATCGCAACCGATGCAGATACCAAAAGATGTACGCTTTGTCAATTTAAATACCTATCGCTATGTGATGTTAAATATTATTAATAGTACAAGAGCATCTGCATTGGGCTCTACTCTTAGTCCACAAGCTCAAGTAGAGTGGAATATCTATCTAGCAAAGGCTGCAGAGGCACATGCAAGAGACTTAGCAATACATAGATATATTAGCCATCTTGGTAGTGGCGATAGAAGCGATTATGCAAGGAAAGCACCTGGAGTTGGTAGCAATTTTTATGAAAGAATAATCTTTTATGGCTATCCAGCAAAACCAAATAGATTATCTGGAGAGATTTTAGCTGTTACTAAAGATAGAATTGTGGGTACGAAAGAAGTGATGCCTCACTTTAAACATGCGATAGAGAATTTCTTAAAATCACCAAAACATCAATATATTTTAACTAATCCTCGATTGAATAGAGTTGGAATAGCTGCCTATAGATCAGGTTCATCAATCTTTTGGGTTGTAGAATTTGTTGAAGAGAAGTAAGATTTTGCTTAAATCTATGCTTTAAGTTGAGGCATAAAAAATACCCTTGCAAATACTTGCAATTTTTTCTCTATTTTGCAATGCTGTATGAATCATTAAAATAATCCTTAATAGTAAAACCAAAAATTTGCATTATAGATTAACAACCTTTAACAAATCATTTGCTCTAGGCATTTACAAAAATCCATCAATGAACCTATTGGGGAATTCAAGATTATTGCAAATACCCTAAAACAAAGCATTTGTCAAATCTTTGCTAATTTTATTGCAAAATTTGGGTTAAAAAGAGCAAACACAAAATACTCTTTGGGTTTAGTTCTCTTTTTTTAGGCTGTTACTAAGATAAATTTTTACAAAAAGTAAAAAGTTTTCGTTTAGTTTTTAGAGGATTCAACTATTATAATGTATTAGACTTTTAAATCTGTTACAAATTGGAATAAAGAGATCTGTTTATAAGTATTACTTGTGAAATATTGAAATAATTAAAAATAAATTGATACAATGGTATTAAATAAAAGTATGTAGTGTGGATTATGAAGCATTAAAAGTAGTATAAACTGATACAATAATTTAAATAAGGGGGAATCGATTACGATGAAGTGGCTATTACTATTTTTTACACTGTTACCAATAGTGCTTAGTGCTAACTCTTTTGTGCATCAAAGTGGGAATACAAAAGAGTTTACATCGGGAAAGTCAGCATATTTTACTGCAAAAATGATACAAGAGGTAAAGGCTCGAAGGATGAAGTATCTTAAGAGTCATAAGCTTAGTAAAAATGACTTTTGTTATTATTTAACTAAGGAGCAAAAGTAAAAGAATACTCTTTAAAAGGTCTATCCTTAATTTGCCTATTGGTCATTGTAGAGATCTGTAATATCAAAATCATATTCAGGTTCAATGAGTGGAACCTTTTCAACTACAGATTCATCAACTTCTGCTTCGCTTAAATTGTAATCCTCTCCCATATAAAATTTCTGCTCTTTTTTATATTTTTTCTCTAACTCTATAGCTTTTTGTAAGTTTTTATTGATGCTGCTATTTTTTTCAGCGTTACTTTGATTATTCTCGCTACTGTTAGCTTCAGCAGATAAGAGGAGAAGTGGGAAGAGGAGTAGCAAAAATTTATACATGAGAAGTCCTTTCTTGGTAAAACTAAAATAAGATATAGTTTTAATTATTATAACAAATTTAAATAATTATTACAAGTTTTTTGGAAGATGCTACTTCTCTAACCCCAAAAGTCTCTCTCTAGTTAGGTCGGGAAAGGTGCCATTTAAACCTTTGCCATCATTTCCATGGCAGCTAGCACAGTTACTACTATAATAGAGTGCTGCATCTTTTGCATATGTCTTACTGCATTTTTTGCCACTAAGCTCATAAACATAACAAGCGACATCTCTTGCCTTCTCTTTTGGCACAAAGCCACCCTCCATTCCCTCTTGCTGAAAACCTAAATGGTTTGAGCCATAATTGATTACATTTACAATATAATCAATAATAAGCTTTTGAGTTAGATTGCTATCTTTTGGAAGTGTAAGATGACTATTTATGTTATTGCTACTATTATTGCTACGGTTGTGTACCACTTTTTGAGGTTTGTGAATATAGCGATAGAGAGTAAAAAGAAGAACGATACTAAATGAAACAACTACAAGAAGTTCTACTTTTTTCATACTTTACCTTTTTACTCTCTTCTAGAAGAGAGTCTTCTCCTCAGTAGGAAGTTTGATCTTAAAACTTTTCCGATGGATGGGTGTGTAGCCATATTTAGCGATCGCTTCTAAATGGGCTTTTGTCCCATAGCCTTTATGCTTTTCAAATCCATACTCTGGATATATTTTTGAAAAAGCAAGCATCTCTTGATCGCGTGAAACCTTTGCTAGGATACTTGCAGCACTCACATTTGCCACTTTGCTATCGGCTTTGACTAAAGTATTTATGCCACTAACACCAAAAGCTGTTTTACCATCAAAGAGGTATTTTATCTCTCCAAAGTGCTTTTTTATAGCTAAAAGTGACTCTTGTATTGCCTTGCTTAGACCAATAGCATCTATCTTTTGTGCATCCACTTTGTAGATAAAATATTCTGATGACTCCTTAATGATCTCAAAGAGGGTCTCTCTTTTTTTAGCACTTAGTTTCTTTGAGTCGTTTAATCCATCTATCTCTTTTTTTAGAAGGACGGCTGCAAAGACCAAAGGCCCAGCTATTGGCCCTCTGCCTGCTTCATCTATGCCGCAATAGTTGCTATAGTCATCACTATGGGTTACGAAAAGTTGCTTTGTTAATTTTTTATTTACCATCTGTTATTTGCTAGTTAATGCTACTATATTATAATTCTCTCATAAGAGGTTAGGAGCAGCGATAACCTCTTTAACTCCTTGTTTTGTTTTATGAAAAGAGGCTTTTTCCTTGTTTTGCTTCTTTAAATAATTAGCCCTTCTTAAATCCTCTCAAATTGAGAGGTACTCATTTTTACTTCTCCTGGAGCGACTCTAAAAAAGATGCGGCTTTTGTTTGGCCCATCTTTTTCGCATAATCTAAAGCACTCATACCATAGTTATCACGATTATCAACTGTGGCACCATTTTTAATAAGGTACTCCATTATCTCAGTATCGTTAAAGCTTGCAGCAAGCATAAGTGGAGTGAGGCCACTCTTTCTTTTGCTACTAGTAATATCGACGCCATGCTCTTTAGCCAATTCAAGAAGATCTTTACGACGATATTTAATTGCAACATCGACCACACCTAATCCTTCGCGAGTAACAGTATTTATATCCATACCATGGTTTAACAATATCTCAATTATCTCTTTTGAAACTCGCTTTTGAATAAGGTAAAAAAGGAGGGGAATCTCATCATACTCCTCTAAGTCATACTCTGATCCAATGACTACATCGCTATTGAGGTCAAAGTGCTTACTCTCTAAGAGTTTTTTGAGTTTTACCAATGAGTCATGCTCAATTGCTTCGAGGAGTTCTTGCATCTGCTAGCTCCCCCCAAAGGGGTTTAATCCACCAAAGATATTGAGTGCTTGGTTCTTTTTATTGTCTTCAGCCATCTTAAGAGCATCATTTATTGTGCTAATTAAGAGGATTTGAAGGGACTCTTTATCCTCTAAGAGGCTATCGTCAATATTGATATCAATAATTTCACCTGCACCATTGGCACTCACCTCTACAAGACCGCCACCACCTTTTGCGGTAAGGGTAGTCGATTTAATCTGCTGTTCTAGTTCTTGAGCCTTCGCTTGCATTCCCTGGAGCATCTCTTGCATCTTGCTTAAATCCATACCCTCAAACATTACTCTAATCCTTTAAACTGATCAACAATATTATTGTCATCATCTAATATTATAATGGTTGGTTTAAAGCTATCTGCCTCTTCTGGAGTCAATTGAGTATAGGCGATGATGATAATTTTATCACCTTTATGCACCTTTCTTGCGGCAGCTCCATTGAGGCAAAACTCCTTCTTTCCAGGTTTGCCAGGGATAATATAGGTACTAAAACGCTCTCCATTATTGATATTCACTATATCAACTTTTTGCCCAACTCTCATTGTTGAGGCTTTTAAAATATCACTATCGATTGTTATAGAACCTACATAATTTAAATTTGCATCTGTTACAGTTGCTCTATGAATTTTACTATGGAGCATTGTTATTGTCATTGCTTCAAACCTTTATCTTAGATACTCTTATTATACCAATTATACCAAAAATTATTCTGTTAAACAAAGAAGTATAGAGTTAGTAGCAAGCAAGAAGCAAATGCTTATCTTGCCATAGTAGCTGGTGCAATTGGTTCGCCCCAGAACTCCTCTGGAATGACATACTCTTCCACAACATTGCCACCAATGAGATGCTCATCTATAATTCTATCGATCTTCTCTTTTGTTAAACCAACATACATAGTATGTCCAGGTTCAACAAGCATTACAGGTCCTTGTTGGCATCTACCAAGGCAGCTTGTCTGGATTGGTTGCACAGTCCCCATAATTCCTTTTGTCATAAGCTGTTGTGCAAGATAGCCAAAGAGCTCTTGAGACTCTTGATCGCCCTGCTTTACACAGCTTGGTTTTGGCATTCCTGGAGGTGCACTCTGCTGGCACTTAAAGATATAAAATGCTGGTTGTGGTAATGTTGGTGTCATAGTAAACTCCTTTTTTAAATTTAAATCGGATAAATTATATCCTAATTAATACTCATAATAGTAGCAGGAATAGCTAAAAAATAGATAAATTTCATTAAAGTAACACTTTTTATAATGAATTTTTGATAAAATTTGACATTATTTTACAAAGGGCAGGTATGAAGAAGGTAGCAATTAATGGACTTGGAAGAATAGGTAAAATGGTTCTTTGGAACTACTTTACAAAAGAGCAAGATGATTTTGAGATAGTTCTTGCAAATGGTGGTAGCGGAACAGCTGAAGATTTAGCCTATATGTTAAAGTTTGATACAACGCATGGAAGATTCCCAGCCGTAGTCGAGTATGATGATGAGACTCTCATAATTAATGAGCATAAGATTAAAATAATTAATGAGAGGGATCCAGAAAAGCTCCCATTTGATGGTATTGATATTGTTCTAGAGTGTACAGGAAAGTTTACAAAGAGAGCGGATGCTCAAAAGATGATCGATGCAGGAGCGAAAAAGGTACTTATCTCTGCTCCAGCAAAAGAGGAGGATTTAACGGTTGTCTTTGGTGTAAATGAGGGGCTCTATGATAATAAGAAGCACCATATTGTCTCTAATGCAAGCTGTACTACAAATTCACTTGCTCCAGTTATGAAGGTTTTAGAGGAGAATTTTGGGGTAGAGAGTGCACACATTACAACAACACATGCATATACCTCTTCTCAAGTCACTATTGATCGTAAAAAACCAGGAAAACATAGGAGAGGTCGAGCAGCAGCACAAAATATTATTCCTACAACAACAGGGGCTGCTAAAGCTACAACAAAGGTTATTCCATCACTAGAGGGGAAGATGACTGCAATGGCTCTGCGAGTGCCTGTACCTGATGGAGCAATTACTGAGATAGTTGCAAATCTTGGAAAAAAAGTTACAGTCGAAGAGATAAACAATGCATTAGTGAAGGCAAGTGAAAATGAGCTAAAAGGTGTTTTAGAGGTATCTTTTGAAGAGCTTGTTTCTAGCGATATTTTAGGAAATTCTCACTCCTCTATTGTTGATGCTCTCTCGACACAAGTTGTAGGTGATAGTATGGTAAAGATTATGACTTGGTATGATAACGAGTTTGGTTATGCAAGCAGACTCTTTGATTTAACTCGATTAGTTGCTAGTAAAATGGAATAACTTCGAGGTAGCAGTTTTTGCTGCTATCTGCTTTTCTTTAATAAAATCCAAATATAGAGTTTAAATTATGTACTATAGTGAAAAAGAGTTAGAGTTACTCAAGAGAGTTTTGCAATCTCCAACCTATAAGTTGGCAGAAGATGATAAAGATTTTTTACGAGAGTATGAAGTACGTGGTGTTCGCTTAGAGCTC
Organism: Campylobacteraceae bacterium; assembly: GCA_027083895.1. GTDB lineage: Bacteria > Campylobacterota > Campylobacteria > Campylobacterales > Sulfurovaceae > JAADEQ01. The sequence goes on along the minus strand of JALWMN010000003.1, from coordinate 1,543 downwards.
GATTATCTTAAGGCTGAACTTGCAATGAAACGATACGGCATAGAGGATACGATACCTATCTTTGGAAGTGCAAGAATTTTGCCACAAGATGTCGCTGCTAAGAGTTTAGAGAAACTGCAAAAGGAGGGTGGAGATGTAGTTGCTTTGCAACGAGCAAAGAAGCAGTTAGAGATGAGTCGCTACTATGAGGATGCAAGGGAGCTTGGCTTCATTATTGGTAGTAGTGGTAAAGCACCAAGCGATAACCGTGTTATGGTCATGACTGGTGGTGGTCCAGGCATTATGGAGGCAGCAAATAGGGGTGCTTTTGAAGCAGGAGCTAACTCTATTGGGCTCAATATTGTACTCCCTCATGAACAGCACCCAAATCCCTATATTACGCCAGATCTTTGCTTTCTCTTTCACTACTTTGCAATAAGAAAGCTCCATTTCTTTCAGCGAGCTAAAGCGATGGTGGTCTATCCAGGTGGCTTTGGTACTATGGATGAGTTTTTTGAGCTCTTAACACTGATACAGACAGAGAGTATGCCTAGGATACCAGTTGTTTTAGTTGGTAAAGAGTGGTGGAGCAGATTACTCAATTTAGATTTTTTAATTGAAGAGGGGATGATAGGGGATGATGATTTAGAGATATTTCATCCAGTTGAGAGTGCAAAAGAGGCTTGGAGAACGATTATAGAGTGGTATGAAAAGAGGGGTGAACCTCTCTTTGTTGCTGGAGAAAGTAATGGTTTAGATCGATAGTATCGATAAAAATTTATATCGCTGTGGTATAATTTATAAAAAAGGCAAAGAGAGGTGAAGGGTGAGTATAAAGCTGCATTGGCACTTTTAGTAGTAGGTGCAGCAGTAATTGGTGGACTCTACTTCAAAAAGAGAGCTCAAAAAGAGTCTGTTGCAACTCTTGATAAGAGTGACAAAAAGATTATTTTACCATCTTCAAATACCCCTAAGATCAAAGAGGTGCAGGAGTATCTACATGATCTGCAAGAGCTCTACAAGAGTGGAAAAAGCGTACTTCCACTCCAAAAAAGTGAACTCGATAGTAAGGGGGAGATCGCTCAAACTCTTGCCCTGCAAGATGCACAATTTTTAAGCGATACTAAAGAGGGTAGCAAGCTACTCCATAACGATATTATGCGTGTATTTCCTGCTATACCTTCGATGCTAGATAATAAAAGTAAGGAGGAGTGTGGGGGTAACTGCTATGTGGTTGAGAAGTACAATTTTGCTAAAAACTCTACCACACGAGCGATTGTGGATGTTGCAAAAAGAAGGGTCGTGGCAGTAAAAAAGTATGATAATATGCAGCCAGATATTAGCAATAGGCTTAAAAAGATAGCCAAAGCGATTGCCCTGAAATCGCCAGAGATTATTAAAGAGTTAGGACACACCCCAACGCCAAACGAGCTAAGCATGGCAAATGTGCGAACAAATTTGCAAGAGTCTCCTTGCGAGGAGAAGCACCATCTCTGCGTGGCTCCTACCTTTGCAGACCACCAAAGAGAGCAAGCACTCTGGGCAATAGTTGATTTGACTGAAC
>JALWMN010000002.1 GCA_027083895.1 Campylobacteraceae bacterium | reverse complement strand
ACTTCAAAAACTCTGGCACGACCTAAAATTGAGTTTGCATCCATCCGAGTCTTTCCTCGATCCTCTATTGACTCTTTTACACTCTCTATCGGGATTACTTCTAAAGAGTTTTTCTCTAAAAATTTTTTAAAAGATGGATCTTCAGAGTTTCGATATCGTTCAGTTAACAATACTTTTGTCAAATATTGGCGTCGAATATACTGCTGCAACTCCCTTTGATCTTTAGTAGCATCTAAAACAATATAAAATGTTAATAAAAGTACTAGAAGCGATAGAATAAAGATTGTATGAATAAAGGTAGTAACAGAGATATTTCGCACCTACTACTCCTCATCAATCAATATATATCCAACTCCTCGAACCGGTTTAATATAACTTTTAGAGTCATCAATTTTTGCTAATTTATTTCGAATTCTAGAGATAATTACATCAATATTTTTGATTGAACTACTATCATCTATATGTTCACTATCATAGAGTAATTGCTCTCTTGAAACCGCTGAATTTTTATGTGTTATAAGTAGATGCAAAATATCAAACTCTGCCGCAGTTAGCTCTAATGTTTTCCCTTTAAAACGGACCGTATGGCCTTGTGGATCGACAACAAAATTTCCTTTTGGCTCCTCTTTGCTACTTGATTGCGTCCTACGTAAAATAGTCTTTATTCTTGTAACTAGCTCTCTTGGATCATATGGTTTTGGCATGTAGTCATCTGCACCTCGCTCCAACCCAATTACCTTATCGGTTAAGTCATTTCTTGCAGAGGAGATAATAATAGGAATATTTGATTTCTCTCGAATTTTAGGAATAACATCTAAGCCATCAATCCCCGGAAGAGTTAAATCTAAAATAACGAGATCAAACTCTTTTTGTGTTAAAAGAGAAAGTCCTATATAGGGGTCGTCTGCACACTCTGTCTTCATACCATACTTCTTTAAGTACATACTAAGAACCATTAAAAGCTCTTCGTCATCCTCTATAATCAATACTTTAATCTCTTCATTTGACATCTCTTACCCTCTATAAATGCTATTCTTCTCTAAGCTAAATATGCTATAGTATTATAGCAATGATATTAACTTAGAGTCTTAAAATAGGATATAATAACATAAAAGTTGTTAAGGGTGATATATGTATCAATATAAAGCAGTACTTTATCAAGAGAGTATGCTAGGCTCTCTACTCCTTGGACAATCTAAAATTGATCCAGTCCGCTTTAGCGAATTCCTCAATCGCAATGCCAAAGAGGGGTGGGAAGTGGTAACAATGGAAAAAGATATTAGAAGAATGCTGCTTCTATGGAAAAGAGAAGCCTATATTGTCATTATGAAAAAGGAGATTTCGTGAAAATTATGAAAGTTGCAGGAGTATTAACGGCAACAATCTTGGCAATTTTTACTATTTTACTCATTGGCCAATTGTGGGGCGACTGGTTTGAATGGGGAACTTTTATAAAAATTACAATTACTCTTGGTGTAACAGTTATAGCCATTGGAGTTATTGCTCTCATATGGAGGGAACTTGAAAAAGAGCAGATCTATAAAAAAGAGGATTTTATAGATTAAGAACAAAGATTGCCTTTTGCCTTATGCTTTCTGCTTTAAACTTTTTATACTCTGCTATTCATATATGGCTTTAAAACTTCTGGTATATCTATTGAGCCATCCTCGTTTTGATAATTCTCCATAATTGCAATTAATGTTCTTCCAACTGCAAGTGCAGAACCATTAAGTGTATGTACAAATCTATTTTTCTTTCCATCTTTAAATCGAATTTTTGCCCGTCTTGCTTGAAAATCTCTCATATTACTTACTGAACTAATCTCTCTATACTTGTTTTGTCCTGGTAACCATACCTCTAAGTCTATGGTTCTTG
>JALWMN010000001.1 GCA_027083895.1 Campylobacteraceae bacterium | reverse complement strand
GAGTACCTCTACACCCTAGGTGATATGCAAGAGAGGCTCACGAGCCTTATAGAGCAAAAATTAAACCATGCAAACCAAGAGCTAAAGCATCTACAACAAAGAATACTCACCCTAGCACCCAAAGAGCAATTAGAGTTCTATTTGCGAGAATTTGCCAGCATACAAAAGAGCTTAGAGGATATTATAAAACAAAAACTCCAGCTCCACCAAAGCACCCTAGAGCCCCTAAAATTACGGTTTGAAAACAATATCTCGCTCATCTTACGCAAAAAAGAGGCAAATGTAAAGCTCCTCCAAGACCAACTAGAACTTAATAACCCAAAAAACCGAATAAAAGAGGGCTTCGTAGAGGTCACCAAAGATGGAAGGCGAATAAATATATGCCAAGTAAATAGTGGAGATAAATTAAAACTCACAAACGAAAAGTGCAGTGTTGGGGTAGTAGTGGATTAGCTCTTTTGTAAGTTAAATTATTTGTAGCATATCAATGTATTGATACTCTTTTTGGTATGTAAAAAGTTTATAATGTTTCACAATAGCAGTTGAACCCAAATTTTGTATTAGAATTAGCAAAGATTTGGCAAAAGCTAAGCTTTAGGGTGTTTACAAAAAGCTGTACTAGTGTGGTTCCAAATGGTTATGATCTTAACCCATAGGTTCAATGATGGATTTTTGTAAATGCTAAATGACAAATAATCTCCTAAAGGTTGATAATCTCTAATACAAAATTTTGAGCAAAAGTATAAGATTAAAGAGTATAAAGAGATTATAGAAGAGGTGAATGGTGCAGTAAATAGGTGGAGTAAATTTGCAATAGAGGTAGGGATAGTGAGGAGAAGTAGAGATGAAATTGAAAAGATGCTTCAAGCTGTTCAATAGAGACTTGGTTACTAGAAACTAATATACCAATCTTCAAGTTTTTACCAACTCTTCAATCACTTTTAGATAGAATATCAGGTTAAAGAATTAAGGAGTTTTATTATATGAATGAAGCGAAATATATATGGATGGATGGTGAGTTAAAACCTTGGGGGGATGCAAAGGTTCATATTTTAACGCATACTTTGCACTATGGGAATGCTGTTTTTGAGGGTACTAGAGCCTATCAGACCAAGAAGGGTTTAGCTATTTTTAGGCTAGAAGATCATGTAAAGCGACTCTATAACTCTGCTAAGATTGTTGCAATTACACCTAATAGAGATTATGAAGAGGTGCTCAATGCACATTTAGAGCTTTTAAGAGCAAATAATTTTAAAGAGAATGTATATATTCGCCCAATAATCTATTTAGGCTATGGAGTTATGGGAATTTACCATAAGGCTGCTCCTGTCAATACAGCTATTGCTGCTTGGGAGTGGGGTGCCTATTTAGGTGATGATGGTTTAGAGAATGGTATTAAGTGTTGTACCTCTTCGATTACGAGAAATCCTAATCGCTCTACTTTTGGTAAAGCGAAAGCTGCTGCAAACTACTTAAATAGCCAAATGGCTAAGTTTGAAGCGGTAGAGAATGGCTTTGATGAGGCGTTGATGCTTGATGAAAACGGCTTTATGGCAGAGGGTACTGGTGAGTGTATCTTTTTAGTAAGAGATGGCAAGCTCATTAGCCCACCAAACGATAATTCGCTTGAGTCTATTACTCAGGCTACTGTTTTAGAGTTAGCAAAAGATATGGGTATTGAAATCGAGAGAAGAAATATTACAAGAGATGAAATTTATATTGCAGATGAGCTATTCTTAACTGGAACAGCAGCAGAGGTTACGCCTGTAAATTCGCTTGATCATCGTGTAATTGGGAATGGAAAAAGAGGAGAGATGACAAAAAAACTCCAAGAGGCGTACTTTGATGTAGTTTATGGGAGAAACCCGAACTACGAGCACT